>CAZPGD010000147.1:0-4942 GCA_964585865.1 uncultured Hungatella sp.
ATGTTTTGTCTCCTGTTCTCACATCGGATGAACATCCGATGCTTCTTGTGCGGCCGGCGGCCGCGCGAGAAGATGCGCCGTCTGAACTGTTACCATTCCGCCGCTCCCCGCGGCAGCCTGTCCGCGCCGCGCGGCACTGAAAAAGAGCAGCCGGCCCGCTACGCTGACTGCTCTTTTTTATGCGGTTCTTCTCCTCTTCCGCGCTTCCTTTCCGCAGCTTCCCTTCCACAGACGGGAACCTTCCGCAGGCGGGAACCTTCCGCAAACGGGAACCTTCCGCAAACAGGAACTTTCCACAGGCGGGAACTTTCCACAGGCGGGAACTTTCCGCAAACGGGAACTTTCCGCAAACGGGAACTTTCCGTTAAACAATATGGGAATCTATCTTCTCCCGAAGACTGGCCTGATCGGCCCGCGGACCCTTCCCCGTTATGCAAGGGTCCGCGGCGACCAGTCATACTTTGAGAGAGGCAAATGGCTCTGGGTGTTCCCACCTTCCAGAGTCTCCGGCTTATCCGCCTCTTCCGCAATGGAAGCCGGGGGAATCCTGCAGCCGGAGACGTCTGGTCCGGTGTGACGGATACTAGCGCCGGTCCGGCGCTATCCCCTGCAAGGACCGAATCGCGGGTTGTCTTCTATCTTACTTAATCTGCCGGAATTACCGGCCGACCGGGGTGTGTGGTCCCGCGACGGGAACAACCTTCCTTTACAGGGATACCTACCTGCCTGAAGCTGCCTGACAGGATCAGTAACTGCATTATAAACGAAATCAGGTACAAGATCCATGACTGTAATTTTGGAATTCTTGCACCTGGTTTCGATTTTTCGGATTTTGTTCCTTTACCGTCCGATTGTGCGCCGGTACTCCATGGGGGAACAGCCGTACCGCCGCTTAAACGCCCTGCTCAAATGCGCCGCGTCGAAAAATCCGGCCCGCTCCGCGATCAGGTGGATCGGCAGTTCCCGGTCGGAGAGAAGGCGCTTGGCCTGTTCCAGACGTATTTCCTGGAGATACCCGCTGAATTTGACCCCCGTCTCCTGCTTAAAGCGGGTCGAGAGATAGGCCCGGCTCAGATGGGCATACTCCGCCACTTCCTCCAGAGTCAGGTTCTCCCTGTAATGTTCCTCCGCGTACTGCATGGCCCGGCGCACCGGGAGCGAACAGGACGCGCGGCGGTTCTTCCGCCGTATCAGATCATCCAGGAACCCGGCCACCCGCAAAAGGGCCCGGCTCAGTTCCGCAAGGTCCGAGGCGGACCAGCCCAGCCACAGTTCGATGCCATTGACATCCCGCCGCTCTTCCTCATCCAGCGCGTAACAACGGGTCTCGCGAAGATACGCATCCAGGATGCGGTTGCCCAGGGCATGGACGTAGGCCGGATGGAAATCAGCGGCCGCCGCCATCGCCGAGAGGAACCGTTTCAGTTCCTCCATGGCCGCGTTATACTGTTTCTCCGACAGGCAGGACGTAATGATCCGCACCGACTGGCCGAAGTCCTGCTGCCTGCCGGAGGGATCCTCCTTCTTTACGGATTCATTGATACGCAGGCTTCCGTAGGAAATGCAGCCCGGCATACCGAAGAAACGCCGGTTTTCCCTGGCGGCCGCCGCCTGGCGGTACATTTCCTGCAGCAAGCCGCTGTCAGAAATTCCCGCGCACGAAAGGAGAAATCCCTTTCCCCCGGGTTCCCTGCGGCTTTCCCGAAGCATATCCGCACACTCTCCCGCCGTCCGGCTCACACCCAGGTACACCGGCGTATCCAGAAGAAGCTGCAGATCCCGCTGCAGCCGCGCCAGATCTTCCTCCGCGCGGTCTTCGCGATCCTGACAGAACAATATGGAAAATTCCTGCGGACTGTCCCGGAAACAGTCGCCTTTCCTGCCGTCCTGTTTTAGGAACCGACCGGCGGTCTCCGCCACCGTCGTTTCGTATTCCGGCACCGTGCCCTTCACATACAGGTTCGCCAGGAGCAGCCGGCGAATGTCCAGGCCGCGTTCCGCAACGTATTCCTTTAGGACTTTCTCGTCTTTCCACTCAGGCATCTGCCGCAGGCGATCCGCCTTTTCGGCCCGCCTGCCGTCATCGCGCACCCGGGTATCCGCCATGCCATTCCCTCCTGTCCGCCAATCCTGTCACTCACACGCTCCGGCAGTCCGCTCTTTGCCGTCCGCACAATCCCGTCTCACGCGCCTTCTGCAGTCCGCCCCTTGCCGTCCGCACAATCCCGTTTCTCACACGCCTCCGGCTATCCGGTTTTTGCCATCCGCACAAACGCGTCTCTCATGCGCCCTATATTCCGATCCCCGCATCCCGAAATCCCGGCGTTCCGACGACCCTAGCCGCCCGTCCCCCGTCCTGTCAGTTCTCAGCCGGCGCCCCGAACCGCGGATAGCCTTCCGCCGATGTCATGTACCATTGCGGGCGCTCTTTCCCATCCCCGTATGCCGGGGCCGAGCAGCCATCTTCCGGCCAGTCCGCCGGACGGAACCGGTAATGTCCGTATGTCTTGTCCGGGCGGATCCGCCTTCCGCCCCCTTCCATGTCGCATACATACACGGTCCTCGCCCCATTCCGCACCGCCTGATGCGTCACGCGCAGGAGCAGCCGCTCAAAATCCCGTTCCGCGCACCGCCGAATGAGCAGGCAGGCCCTTCCCGCGGCCGCGATATCCGTCTGGATCAGTTCGTAGGACCAGTCCTTATTCTCCCCCGCAATCCGCTCCGGAAGTTCCTCCTCATATTCCATACGGGTCAGCGTAAGTCCCCTTGCCGGGGCCGTAGGCCCCGCGGTCCGCCTGTCCCTGGCATCCAGAATCTCTTCCACATGCTCCGGCGGATACACGCCGATTCCCACCCGGATCAGCGTCCCCGCGATAATCCGCACCATATTGTAAAGGAACCCGTTCCCGCTGATGCGGATCGTGATGATGTCTCCCTGTTTCTCAATATCCAGGCGGTAAATCGTCCGCACCGACTCCTCCTCCTGCCCCCGTCTGGTACAGAAACTGCGGAAATCATGCTCGCCCACCAGACAGGCGGCCCCTTCCCGCATCTTCTCCACGTCGAGGGGAAAATAGCAGAAATAGGAATACAGACGCTCCGTCGGCATGTTGATTTTCCGGTTCAGGATCCGGTACTCATATGTTTTGGTACAGTTCTGCTTTCGCGGGTGCCAGCTGCCGTCCACTTCTTCCGATCGCAGGGCCCGAATATCCTCCGGCAGCCATTGATTCAGAGCCAGGCAGATCTTATCCGCCGCCATCCGGTTTTCCGTGTCAAATACCGCCACATTCTCCAGGGCATGGACGCCCGCGTCCGTCCTGCTGGCCCCGATTACCGTGATTTTTTCTCCCATGAGCCGCGACAGCGCCCGGTTCAATACTTCCTCAATCGTCACCGCGTTGCTCTGGAACTGCCACCCGCTGTAATTCGTCCCGTCGTAGGCCAGAACCAGCCGAATCCTTCTCATGCCGCCATTCTGCCGCAATACCAGCGCAGCCCTCCCATCGCGGCCAGATAGACGGCCAGCACCGCGTAGGCCGCAAAATCCCTGCGCGCGTATTTCAGAGGCTTCATCTTTGTCCGTCCCTCCCCGCCGCGATAGCAACGGGCCTCCATGGCCAACGCCAGATCGGTTGCCCTGCGGAAAGCCGATATAAACAGCGGCACCAGAAGCGGCACCAGACTTTTCGCTTTCTGAATCAGGTTCCCGCTCTCAAAATCGGCCCCTCTTGCCATCTGGGCTTTCATGATCTTATCCGTCTCCTCCACCAGAATCGGGATGAAACGCAGGGCAATCGACATCATCATCGCGATCTCATGGACCGGCACATGCACCTTTTTCAGAAAGCCAAGGCTCTTCTCCAAGCCGTCCGTCAGCTGATTCGGCGTAGTCGTAAGCGTCATGACCGACGACCCCAGCACCAGATAGATCAGGCGCACCGCCATAAAACCCGCCAGTCTCACGCCTTCCCGCGTGACCCGAAGGAACCAGAACTTAAACAGCACCTCCCCTTCCGTCAGGAACAGGTTGAAACTGACGCTGATCAAAAGCAGGAAAAGGATGGCCTTCAGCCCCCGCACCATAAAGGACAGCGGGACCCGGCTGAGCCGGATCACGACCGCCAGGAACACGGTCGCCACCGCGTACGCCGCCACATGGTTCGCCAGAAACAGCGACACGATGAATGCCAGTGTCCCGAACAGCTTCGTCCTCGGATCCATGCGGTGCAGCACCGAATCCACCGGATAATATTGCCCTATCGTAATCTCTCTTATCATACTCTCAATGTCTCTTTTCTCAGCATTTCCGCCCCTTTACCTCTCCAGCCCGACAACCTCACTTCGCTCAGCCTTTCCGCCCCCGCTCCGTCTTCCGCGCGCCGCCCGTAAAATCGCGTCCCTGGCCTCCTCCACCGTGGTCACGTCCTCCCCGATGTCCACGCCGCGTTCCCTGAGCGCCCGGGCGATATACATCACCTGCGGGGCCGCCAGCCCCATACCTTCCAGTTCCCGGTAATGCCGGAACACCTCTTTCGTCGGTCCGTCAAATACCTTCCCGCCGCGGTTCATCACGATCAGCCGCCCGGCGTAGCGGGCCATGTCTTCCATGCTGTGGGATACCAGAATAATCGTTATGTGCTTCGTTTCATGGAGTTCCCGGATCCGGTCGAGAATCTCGTCCCGCCCTCTCGGATCCAGGCCGGCCGTCGGCTCATCCAGAATCAGCACCTCCGGGGCCATCGCCAGAACACCCGCGATCGCCACGCGGCGCTTCTGTCCCCCGGACAGTTCAAACGGCGACTGCTTCCAGTATTTCTCCTCCATCCCCGCCAGCCGCAGGGCCTCCTCCGCCCTGTGTTTGATTTCGTCCTCCTCAAGCCCCAGGTTCCGCGGACCGAAGCAGACATCGGAAAACACATCCACCTCGAAAAGCTGGTGC
>CAZPGD010000148.1:0-3598 GCA_964585865.1 uncultured Hungatella sp.
CAGAGCCAGCTGGCGAGCGCGTATTTCTCCTGCGGCGGTCTGGCGAACCTGATCAAGTATTCGCAGGAAGCCGGCATCGAACTTGGTGTGAGCCTCATGCCCGTGTACGGCGGCTACGGCTCCAACGGCGGCGGCGGCAACCTGTGCGTGATTGGAAAGGATAAGTCGGACGATCAGATCGCGGCGGCCTGGGAATTCGTAAAGTTCCTGATCAACGACGAGCAGTCCGCGAAGCGCGCGGTCATGACCGGCTACCTGCCGATCACCAAGAGCTGCACCGAGCAGGAAGCGATCCAGAACCTGTGGAAAGAGCAGCCGGAATACAAGATCGCGTACGATCAGCTGGAATACTGTCGGGACACGAACTGGTCCATGCATCAGGCCGAGTGGGAGACATACGTGGTGCAGGCCATGTCCTACGTGATCCAGGATCAATCCATGACACCGGAGGAAGGAGTCGAATATCTGAGAGAACAGGCTAAACTTGTGTTCCCGAACTATACCGGCCAATAACCGGATTTTGAGCCGACAACTGAGAAAATGACAATCTGTCAGTGGGCGGGACTGCCGTGCGCGGTTCCGCCCGAATTCTGATGATGCCAAGGTCAAAAGTCAGAATCCACGACATCATCCTGATCGGAGGGATCTATATGAAAAGAAGAACCGGAGCGCTGCTTGCGGCGGGACTGCTGCTTGTGACAGGCTGCTCGGCGGGAAACGGCGGCGGAGCCGCGACGGCAGAAGCAACCGCGGCGGAAACAACGGCGACAGAGACCGCGGCGGCGGAAACGATAACGGAGGCAGAGAGTACGGCGGCGGGAACAACGACGGAAGATTCCGCGGCGGCGAAAACAACGGCGGAAGGTTCCGCGGCAGCGGAGAAAGCGGAGAAAAGCGCGAACACGGAGACAACAGCTTCCGCGGACACGGAGGAGGTTACATATCCGTATGATTTTAACAGCGAGGAATTCCTGCAGATCGGGAATTACTGGGATTATGCCCCGACAGCACCCATTTCAGGCGTAAAAGAGGACGGTTCCTATTTCAGATTAAAAAGGGAAAACGGTTTTTCGACTCTGCAGGGCTCCTGCACGGACGGAACATATCTCTATATGCTGATGCAGAACGCGAAAGCCAAGTTTGAGAACGATGCCTTTGTTTCCATGTGCGTCCTCTATAAAATCGATCTTTCAACGTGGGAAATCGTCACGAAGAGCGAGCCGCTGCCGGTGGACCACGGCAACAGCATCACCTACAACAGCAAAACAAATGAACTGCTGGTGGCAAACGCATCCCCGAATAACCATCTGATTTCGAAAATCGATCCGGAAACGCTGACCGTGACCGATGTGATCCAATACGGCACAAAGCTGTCCGGCATTTCCTACAACGCGCTGCGCGATCAGTATGTAATCCGTCTCACCGGTACGCACGATTTCGCGATTCTGGACGCCGATCTGGTCCTGCAGGCCGAGTACAAGGGCGGCGATACGGGGCTGATTCTTCAAAATATCGACAGCGACGACGATTATATCTATATTACGGATACCAGCCAGACCCAAGAGCCGGGCATTGAGGGTATGCTGGTATATGACTGGAACGGGAACTATGCGGGCGCGTTCCGCATTGACAGTCAGCTGGAGAATGAAGGAATGTTCCATGTCGGAGACGATTATTACATGACATTTAATAACAGCGGCGGCCGGGTTTACAAAATTGATATCGACAGGAGTCTGCTGAACGAGCCGCGGTAAAAGGACCGCGGCAAGGATCGGCGGAAAGAACGGAATAACCCACGGACAGGCAGGTTGAAGGAATGCGTTCCCGGAACATTTGACACCGCGGCCACGATATTGTAATATTGGTTAAAAGAGTATTACGATAAAAGGAGACGGAAACGGTATGGATCAGGGATATATACGCGTGGCGGCGGCGACCCCGGCGGTTCGGGTGGCGGACCCGGAATATAACGGCGGACAGGTTCTGGAACTGATGCGGGAAGGGGCCGAACAGAAGGCAAAAATCATGGTCTTCCCGGAACTTTGCCTGACGGCATACACCTGCGGCGACTTGTTTTTGCAGGACACGCTGCTTCGGCAGGCCGGGCAGGCGCTTCGCGGGCTGGCCGCGGCCACGGCGGAACTGGATATGCTGGCGTTTGTGGGGCTGCCCTGGGAAATGGGCGGTAAGCTTTACAATGTCGCCGCGGCGATCGGGAACGGCAGGATTCTGGGACTGATCCCCAAAACCGCCATTCCCAATTATTCCGAATATTATGAAGCGCGCCATTTTGCCCCCGGGAACCGGACACCCGTATTTGCGGACGTCATGGGCGAAAAGGTGCCGGTCGGCACGGATATCCTGTTCTGCTGCCGGACGGTGCCGGGGCTTGCGGTGGCCGCGGAAATCTGCGAGGACCTGTGGATCCCCTGCCCGCCCAGCATTTCCCATGCCTTAGCGGGAGCGGCGGTGATCGCGAACTGCTCCGCCAGCGTGGAGACGGTAGGCAAGGATGATTACCGCCGGGCGCTGGTGGCCGGCCAGTCGGGGCGCCTGGTCTGCGGCTATGTCTATGCCGGCGCGGGAGAAGGGGAATCGTCCCAGGATCTGGTATTCGGCGGCCATAATATGATCGCGGAAAACGGGATGGTGCTTGCGGAATCCGGACGGTTTCTGGGCGAGACGGTTTACGGGGATCTGGATCTGAAGCGCTTGCAGAGCGAACGCCGCCGGATGACGACCTATCCGGCGGGGAACGAGGCGGGGATGTCCCATCTGAAGGTGGAATTCAGTCTTACGCCGGAGCGGCTCAGGCTGCGCCGCCATATTGATCCCGCGCCGTTCGTGCCGCACGAGGAAGGGGCCAGGAACAGACGCTGCGAGGAGATCCTTGCGATCCAGTCGCTGGGTCTGAAGAAGCGCCTTGCGCACACGGGAGCGAAGCGCGCCGTGCTGGGACTTTCGGGCGGCCTTGATTCCACGCTGGCGCTTCTGGTCACTGCCCGGGCGTTTGATATGCTGGATATCCCGCGGAACCGGATCCTCGCGGTAACAATGCCCTGCTTCGGGACCACGGACCGGACTTACCAAAACGCCTGCGCCATGGCGCGCGGGCTGGGGGCCGAATTGAGGGAGATCGATATTAAACAGTCGGTGCTGCGGCATTTTGCGGATATCGGGCATGACCCCTCCTGCCGTGACGTGACGTATGAGAACAGTCAGGCCCGCGAGAGGACCCAGGTCCTGATGGATCTGGCCAATCAGACCGGAGGACTGGTAATCGGCACCGGCGATATGTCGGAACTGGCCCTTGGCTGGTCCACGTATAACGGCGACCATATGTCCATGTACGGGGTCAACGCCTCGGTGCCCAAGACGCTGGTCCGGCACCTGGTCCGCTACTGCGCGGATACATGCGGCGAGGAGGAACTGAAAAATGTGCTGCTGGACGTGCTGGATACGCCGGTGAGCCCGGAACTTCTGCCGCCGGAAAACGGCGCCATTTCCCAGAAAACCGAGGATCTGGTCGGTCCTTACGAGCTGCATGATTTCTTCCTCTACCACATGATGCGCTTCGGGTACGAACCGGCCCGGATCT
>CAZPGD010000148.1:3608-4889 GCA_964585865.1 uncultured Hungatella sp.
ACGACGGGGAAACCATTAAAAAATGGATGAAGACGTTTTACCGCCGCTTCTTCTCGCAGCAGTTCAAGCGTTCGTGCCTGCCGGACGGGCCCAAAGTCGGGTCCGTGGCGCTCTCGCCCCGCGGCGATCTGCGGATGCCGAGTGACGCCGTCAGCCGGATCTGGCTGGAGGAAGCGGAGAAACTGTAAGGCGCGCCGCGGCGCGGGACGGCGGAAAGGGAGCAGGTATGATTACCAGTACGTTAAACGGGCGGGTAAAAGAGGTCGCCGCCCTTGTGAAAAAATCAAAATACCGCAATGAGGAAGGGCTTTTCGTCGTGGAAGGCCCGAAGATGTTTGAGGAGACGCCGAGAGACAGGATCCGCCGCGTCTATATGACGGAGCGTTTTCAGAGTGAAATAAGGGAAAACGGAAAAGGGTTCCTTTTGGACGGTCTGAACCGGGCGGAGACCGTGTCGGAAGAGGTGATGAGGGCCATGTCCGACACGCAGACGCCTCAGGGAGTACTGGCGCTGGTGCAGCAGTACCGCTATACGCTGGCGGATCTGCTGGCGGCGGACGGCCCCGCGCATCTGGTGATCCTGGAGACAATGCAGGACCCGGGAAACCTGGGCACCATTATCCGGGCCGGGGAGGGGGCCGGCGTCACCGGCGTGATTATGGACGCCCGCACGGCGGATATTTACAGCCCTAAAGTGATCCGTTCCACAATGGGTTCCATATTCCGGGTGCCGTTCTGCAGGACGGGGGATCTGGAAGGGACCCTGCGGACGCTGAAGCGCGCAGGTGTTCGCCTGGCGGCAGCCGACCCGCGGCAGAGCCGGGATTATGACCGGGAAGATTACACGGGTCCCGTCGGTTTTCTCATCGGCAACGAGGCCGCCGGACTGAGCGCCGGGGCCGCCGCTCTGGCTGATACGCGCGTGAAAATCCCCATGAGAGGGAAGGTGGAGTCCCTAAACGCCGCGGTAGCTGCCTCGGTGCTCATGTTCGAGGCCGCGAGGCAGAGAAGGCGCGGAAGCTGAACGTTATACGGCGGATATTTCCGGTATGGAGCAGCTTTGGGACTTTTGAAAAGGATTGACAAAACGGCTTATTTCAAGTATCTTTTAAGAAGGATGGCCCGCGTCTTTCCCCAGCCGCGGCAGACTTTTACGGTCCGGTATTTTACTGCACAGTTTGCGAAGAGTGACAAACCCGGATGTCGATTCTCCTTTCCTGTTTGCGGGGGAGCGGCGCGGACTGTGCCGGCCGGTTTCGTGTTTTCGGATTGACAGATGGT
>CAZPGD010000149.1:0-1253 GCA_964585865.1 uncultured Hungatella sp.
CACCTGCTCGGGCTTGACGATGAAGTCCTCCTCCCCGCGGAGGGCCTTGATGAAGTTGTCAAAATACATGATCTGCTCGGAAACAACCGTCGGCAGCGGCTCGGAAACGACCACGCCGGGTTCCGGCGGCCCGAACGAACGGGTGGGGCCGCTCGCGGACATGGTGATCTGTCCGGGCACGTTGGTCAGCAGCTTCGTGGTGCGCATGATCTTGCCTTCCGGCATGAAGCCGTCAACATACATCGTTCCCTTGTTGCCGCCCATGAACCAGTGGCGCTCGAACCATTTCTCCTTGTCGCACAGGAAATACGTTCCCAGTTCCACCTCGCCGGTGATCCCGTTCTCGAAACGCAGAAGGATCTTGAAATAGTCGTCGACGTCCTTGTTAATGACGTTGCGGACATCCGCGTACACGCTCTTTACGGGGCTTCCGACCATCCACACCATCTGATCGAGCAGGTGCACGCCCCAGTCGTACAGCATCCCGCCGCCGTACTGCGGATAGACGTGCCAGTCGTGCATGTTGCCGTTAAATCCGTACAGCATGGTCTGGATCGTGTAGATATCGCCGAGCGAATGATCGTCATAGACCGCCTTGGCCAGCCGGAAATCCTTGTCCCACCGGCGCTGCTGGTGAACGGAGAACTTCACGCCACATTCCTTCACGATCCCCACCATTTCGTCGAATTCCGCCACGGACATCGCCGCCGGCTTCTCGCAGAGAACATCCTTCCCCGCCTTCGCGGCCTTTTCGACCGTCTGCAGATGGAGATGATTGGGGACGGAAACGATCACCACATCAACCTGATCGTCCGCCACAAGCTGATCCATGTCCCGGTAGACATGCACCTGCTCCGGAATATCGGTCAGCTGCCGCTCGTCAATGTCGCAGACAGCCGTCCATTCCGCATCGTGGAGTTTCTGCAGGGTTTTTCCGTGATTGTGCCCCATGAACCCGTACCCGATGATGCCAAAACGGATCTTTTCGTCTTTGTTGTACTTCATTTCGCTTACCTCCGTAGATAATAAAAATGGAACTTCTTCCTGCCATTTTTATACCACTCCGCACGAAGGTTTTCTCTTTTCAATTTTTTATAATTTGCTATTAAAATTTAATTTCCGTCCCGGCTTTCGCGGGACGGTTAAAAAAACGTATCTTATATTTACGATTCGGGGGCCTTACCGGCTCCCGGAGAATTTCTTTTGGAAAATGCGCGAAACGCGCGGGACCGCGCGGAGGCGGACACAGCTTA
>CAZPGD010000149.1:1353-4830 GCA_964585865.1 uncultured Hungatella sp.
GCGGAAATCATTCATTTCCGGACGTCGTTTGCTGTGGAAAAACATTCATTTCCGGACGTCGTTTACTGCGGAAATCATTCATTTCCGGACGTCGTTTACTGCGGAAAGTCATTCATTTCCGGACGTCATTCGCTGTGGAAAAACATTCATTTCCGGACGTCATTTACTGCGGAAAAAATCATTTCCAGATGTCGTTTGCTGTGGAAAAACATTCATTTCCGGACGTCGTTTGCTGTGGAAAAACATTTATTTCCGGACATCGTTTGCTGTGGAAAAACATTCATTTCCGGGCATCGTTTACTGCGGAAAGTCATTCATTTCCGAACGTCATTCGCTCAGATAGGCTTTCTTCACTTTCTCGTTGTTCATCAGTTCCTTCGCGTCGCCGCTCAGCACGATCTTTCCCGTCTCCAGCACGTATGCCTTGTCGGCGATGGAGAGCGCTTTTTTCGCGTTCTGCTCCACCAAAAGCACCGTCGTCCCGCTTTTATGGATCTCGCTGATGATATCGAAGATTTCATTCACATAGATCGGGGAGAGGCCCATGGACGGCTCGTCCATCAGCATGAGTTTCGGGCGGGACATCAGCGCGCGGCCCATGGCCAGCATCTGCTGCTCGCCGCCGCTTAAGGTGCCCGCCGGCTGGTTCTTGCGCTCCTCGAGCCGCGGGAACCTCTGATAGATCTGCGAAAGCGACTCTTCCAGTTCGCCCTTGTCCCTGCGCGTGTAGGCGCCCAGTTTCAGGTTCTGCAGAACCGTAAGTTCCGCGAACACGCGGCGGCCCTCCGGCACGTGGGCGATTCCCATGGACACAAGTTTATAGCCGGGCGTCCTGGTGATATCCTGCCCGTTATAGAAGATCCGGCCCGCCTTGGCGGGAATCAGTCCCGTTATCGTCTGCAGGATCGTTGTCTTGCCCGCTCCGTTGGCCCCGATCAGCGCGATGATCTCGCCCGGGTTCACCTCAAAGGAGATGCCCTTGATCGCCTGGATCACGCCGTAATAAACTTCCAGATCCCGAACTTCCAGAATCGCCATCCGTTTCCCCTCCTATTCGCCCAGATAGGCCGTGATTACGCGCTTGTCGTGCAGCACTTCCGATGTGATCCCCTGCGTCAGGATCTGCCCGAAATTCAGCACCGTCAGTTTCTCGCAGATACCGGCCACCAGCTTCATATCGTGTTCGATCAGCAGGATCGTCATGGAAAAATGGTCCCGCACGAAACGAATGGTCTCCATCAGTTCCGCGGTCTCGTTGGGATTCATGCCGGCCGCCGGCTCGTCCAGAAGCAGAAGCTTCGGGTCCGTGGCCAGCGCCCTGGCGATTTCCAGCTTCCTCTGCTTGCCGTAGGGGAGATTGGACGCCTTGTAATCGTACTCGCCGTCCAGGTCGAAAACCTTCAGAAGTTCCATCGCCCGCTCGTCCATCTCTTTTTCGACTTTATAATACTTCGGGAGCCGCAGGATCCCTTCGATGGCGGAATAGCGGTGGTGATTGTGCAGGCCGGCCTTGACGTTGTCCAGCACGCTTAAATCCTTGAAAAGGCGGATATTCTGGAATGTCCTGGCGATGCCCGCGCGGCTGATCTCCATCGTGCTGCGCCCGGTGATATTGACGCCGTCCAGCAGGATCGTGCCCGCGCCCGGTTTGTACACGCCGGTCAGCAGGTTAAATACCGTAGTCTTGCCGGCGCCGTTGGGCCCGATCAGACCGTAGAGTTCGCCCTTCTGAATGACGATGCCGAAGGTATCGACCGCCTTGAGGCCGCCGAAGGAAATGCTCAGGTTTTTGACTTCCAAGACGGGAGTCCTGTCCGCTCCCGTTTCCGGCTGCTTGCCGTCCGAAACGGTCTCCGGCTGCTTTCTGTCCGGCGCCGTTCCCGTCCGCTTTTCGTCCGCTCCCGTTTCTGCCTGCTTTCTTTCCGGCATTGTTTCCATCTGCGTTTCGCCCGACGCTGTTCCTGTCTGTTTTTTGTCCGGCGCCGTTCCTGTCTGTTTTTCGTCCGGCGCAGTTCCTGTCTGTTTTTCGTCCGGCGCCGTTCCTTTCTGCTTCCCGTTCGGCAGCGCTTCCGTCTGCTTTCCGTCCGGCGCAGTTCCCGTCCGCTTTTTGTCCGCTCCCGTTTCCGTCCGCTTTCTTTCCTCTCCACTCATGTCACGCCGCCTCCTTCCCCGCCGTTTTCCCGCGGCGAAGCTTTGCCGCCGCGGCCGCCCGCATCTCGATGGCCCGGGGGCTGGAATTGAAAATCGTCATCACGATCAGGACCACCGCGTAGATCAGCATACGGTAGTCGTTGAGGCCGCGCAGCAGTTCCGGCAGGGCCGTCAGAACCACCGCCGCGATAATGGATCCGCGCATATTGCCCAGCCCGCCCAGCACGACAAAGACCAGAATGAGGATCGATTTGTTGTATCCGAAGTTATTGGACGTCGCCTGCAGCGTCGAGAGGCTGTGCGCGTAGAGAACACCCGCCATGCCCGCCAGAGCCGCCGAAATGGAGAACGCCATCAGCTTGTATTTGGTAACGTTAATGCCGATGGACTCCGCCGCGATCCGGTTGTCGCGGATGGACATAATGGCCCGGCCGGTCCGGGAATTGATCAGGTTCAGCACGATAAAAAGCGTCAGCAGGAGCAGCAGGATACCGATGGTAAAGGTCGCCGCCCGGGGCGTGCCCGTAATGCCCTGCGCCCCCTTGACGATCACCACGCCCGTCTCGTCCATTCCCAGCGACGCCGTGTCTTTCGTGGAAAAATGGAAACCTGACGCGTCGCGGCCGACATACATGACGTTGAGCAGGTTCTTGATGATCTCGCCGAAGGCCAGCGTCACGATGGCCAGGTAATCGCCTTTTAAGCGCAGCACCGGGATGCCGATCAGCAGCCCGGATACGCCCGCCACCGCGGCCCCCAGAAGAAGTGCCAGAAAGAAGCGCGTCCCCACGCTTGGAATGGCCGTTTCCATGCATTTGGTAAAAAAGGCGCCGGAAAACGCGCCCAGGCACATAAATCCCGCGTGCCCCAGACTCAGTTCGCCCAGGATGCCGACCGTCAGGTTGAGGGACACCGCCAGGATCGCGTACATGCACAGGGGAACCAAAAGCCCCTTAAGCAGGCTGCTTAAATGGCCCGTCCGGTCCAGCAGGGTGACGGCCGCCCAGAAAACGATCACCATGGCGTAGGTGACGGCGTTCTGCGTTCTTACTTTCTTTTTCGTCACGGCGACCACCTACACTTTCTCGTTGATCTTCTTGCCCAGAATGCCGGTGGGCCGCACCAGCAGCACGATAATCAGCACCGCGAACACGATGGCGTCCGACAGCTGGGAAGAAATATACGCTTTTGCAAGGTTCTCGATAACGCCCAGAACGATCCCGCCGATCAGCGCGCCAGGGATCGAGCCGATTCCGCCGAACACGGCCGCCGTGAACGCCTTGATGCCGGGCATGGAGCCGGTATAGGGTGTCAGGGAGGGATAGG
>CAZPGD010000150.1:0-1875 GCA_964585865.1 uncultured Hungatella sp.
GTTTACATGCCAGTGGATGAAAGACTTTACGACCCGCCCCGACATGAGGAAGGAGCGGGGCAGGGGCCCCGCGGATTCCGAATGGCGGGAAGTCATCATGGAAAATAACTGGCAATAGACACGTGGCGGGGAATGTGCTATACTGACAGAAAACCGAGCGTTGCAGGTAAGGGAGGATTCTTATATGAAAGGACGTATTCATAATAAATACGGCGAGATTCAGATCAATCCGGAAGTTATAGCCAGATATGCCGGTCTCACGGCGGTCGAGTGTTTCGGTATCGTTGGGATGGCCGGCGTCAACGTGCAGGACGGTCTGGTTAAACTGCTGAAACGCGACAGTCTGACCCGCGGGATCAATCTGAGTATCGAAGACAATCACATTACGCTGGATTTCCATGTAATCGTTTCCTACGGCGTAAGCATCTTTGCCGTGGCCGATAACCTGATCGAGAACGTGAAATATAAAGTAGAAGAATTTACCGGCATGGAAGTGGACAGGATTAATATCTATGTCGAAGGCGTCAGAGTGATAGATTAAGGAGGAACGTTACCTGTGGGTATGAAAGTGATGGACGCGGAAGCCTTCCGGAAGGCATTTCTCGCGGGAGCCAAGGGGCTTGAGGCAAATAAAGAATGGATCAATGAATTGAATGTTTTTCCGGTGCCGGACGGCGATACCGGCACCAACATGACCATGACGATCATGTCGGCGGCCAGGGAGGTGGCGGCCCTTAACGAACCTACGATGGAATCTCTGGCCAAGGCGATTTCCTCCGGTTCCCTGCGGGGCGCCAGGGGGAATTCCGGTGTTATCCTGTCCCAGCTGTTCAGAGGATTTACCAAAGAAATCAAAACGGAAGAGACAATCACGGTCGGCACGCTGGCAAACGCGCTCGTACGCGGCGCGGAGACCGCCTATAAGGCCGTCATGAAGCCAAAGGAAGGCACGATCCTCACGGTGGCCCGCGGCATGGCGGACAGGGCCGTGGAACTGGCGGAGGAGACGGAGGATATTATCGAGTTCACGCAGAAAATCATCGAACACGGCGATTTTGTGCTGAGCCAGACGCCTGAGATGCTTCCCATCCTGAAGCAGGCGGGCGTGGTGGATTCCGGCGGCCAGGGGCTCATGCAGGTGATGAAGGGGGCTCTGGACGGCCTTACCGGCAAGGTGACGGATTTTTCCGTGGAGGACCGCCGCGAGACGGACAGCACGGTCCGGATCCCCGTATCGGTCGCCGTGCGGGCGGACGCTCCGGCGTCGGAGGCCGCCGATATCCGTTTCGGGTACTGCACCGAATTCATCGTCAATCTCGAAAAAGAGTACACGGATCAGGAGGAAGCGTCCTTTAAGGCGTACCTGGAATCTCTGGGGGATTCCGTCGTGCTGGTATCGGACGGCGGCGTGGTGAAGGTCCATGTTCATACGAACGATCCCGGACTGGCGGTCCAGAAGGGGCTTTCCTACGGTTCCCTCTCCGGAATTAAAATCGATAATATGCGCGAGGAGCACCGGGAACGTATGCGCGGGGACGCGGGGAAATCCGCGGCCGGCCGGAAAGCGGAGGAAACGGCCGGGACGCCGCGCGGCGCGGAGAAGGACGGACAGCATTCCGCGCGGCCCGCGTCCGGGGATGGTACCGGGCGGGGCGTATCCGGACAGGGTTTCGGCGGGCCCGGATCCGTGCAGGGCTTTGGCCGGCCGGTGCATGGGGACGGTTTCGCATGGTCCTCGCCGGAACAGGGTTCCGGCGGATCCGCGTCCGAATACGGTACCGGGCGGGGCGTATCCGGACAGGGTTTCGGCGGGTCCGGATCCGTGCAGGGCTTTGGCCGGCCGGTGCGCGGGGACGGTTCCGCATGGTCCTCGTC
>CAZPGD010000150.1:1975-4803 GCA_964585865.1 uncultured Hungatella sp.
GAGTATGGGTTCGTGGCCGTGTCCGCGGGCAGCGGCTTCGCGGAGATTTTTGAGGGGATCGGGGCAGACGGCCTGATTGAGGGCGGACAGAGTATGAACCCCAGCACGGAAGACATGCTGAATGCCATTGACCGGATCAACGCCGGCACCATCTTTATCCTGCCGAACAACACCAACGTGATCCTGGCGGCGGAACAGGCGGCCCAACTGGCCGGCGATAAGAAGATTGTAGTCGTTCCTTCCAAAACGGTACCCCAAGGGATCGCGGCCATTCTCAATTTCTCTCCGGAACTGTCGGCGGAAAAGAACACGGAGAACATGATCGAGGAGATGAACCGCGTCCGGACGGGGGAGATTACGCACGCGGTCCGTCATTCGTTCATCGGGGAGCAGGAGATCGAGGAAGGCGACATCATGGGTTTAAGCGACGGAGGGCTCCTGGCCGTGAGCAAGTCGGTGGAGGGGACCGCCCTTGAGACCCTGCGCCGCCTGCTTGACGAGGAATCCGAACTGGTCAGCATCTATTACGGGCAGGAGATTACGGAGGAAGAAGCGCGCGCTTTCACGGAAAAGGCGCGGGAACTCTGTCCCGGCTGCGAGATTGAACTCAACTACGGCGGGCAGCCCGTTTACTATTATCTGATCTCCGTGGAGTAACGGCCGTCCGGAAGGCGGAAAGCAGGAATGAAGAACGAGGACTCCATCCGTACCTTAAAGGGAATCGGGGACAAAACAGGAAAGTTGTTCGAGAAGATGGGCGTCTGCACGATCGGCGACCTTCTTCATTATTACCCGCGCGCCTACCATGTCTACGAAGAGCCGAAGGCCATCGGGGAACTGACCGTCGACCGGACGGAAGCCGTGGCGGGCGTGCTGCACAGGGACGCCTCGGTCCGCCGCTTCCGCAATCTCCAGGTCGTCACCGTATCGCTGAAAGACGGCACGGGCAGTCTGCAGCTGATCTGGTACAACATGCCGTATCTCAGGACTTCCCTCCAGGCGGGAACCTTTCATATCTTTTGCGGGAAAGTGGTCAGAAAGAACAACCGCCTGACCATGGAGCAGCCGGAAATCCATACGCGGGAAAGCTATCAGGCCGTGATGGCCGCCATGCAGCCGGTTTACGGCCAGACAAAGGGCCTTGGCAACAAGGCGATTTCGAAGGCCGTGGCGCAGGCGCTCAGTCTGCGCGTGCTGGAGCGCGAGTATCTGCCGGACGGGCTGCGCGGAAGGAACGAACTGGCGGAATATAATTTCGCTCTGGAGCACATTCATTTTCCGGAGGACCGGAACCAGCTTCTGTTTGCGAGACGGAGGCTTGTTTTTGATGAATTTTTCTTTTTTATTCTGGCCGTGCGCCGGCTGAAGGAGAAACGCGGCGGCGCGAAAAGCGGCTGGGTCATAAAACTTTCCCCGGAAACGGAAAAATTCAAATCGCGTCTGCCATACCGGCTGACCGCCGCGCAGGAACGGGTGCTGAAAGAAATCGAGCAGGATTTGAGCGGCGGCCGGGTAATGAACCGGCTGATTCAGGGGGACGTGGGTTCGGGAAAGACGATCCTGGCACTGCTGGCTCTGCTGCATGTGGCCTATAACGGCTTCCAGGGCGCGCTGATGGCCCCAACAGAGGTGCTGGCGAAACAGCATTATGAGACATTTTGCCGTCTCTTTCGGCAGTACGGGGTCGGGAAAATCCCGATTCTCGTGACCGGTTCCATGACGGCGAAGGAGAAACGGACCGCATATGAGAAGATCCGCAGCCACGAGGCGGATATTATAATCGGGACCCACGCGCTGATCCAGGAAAAGGTGGTCTACGACCGGCTGGCTCTCGTAATTACCGATGAGCAGCACCGGTTCGGCGTGGAGCAGAGGGAACTTCTGGGCGAAAAGGGCCGCGAGCCGCATGTTCTGGTCATGAGCGCCACGCCGATCCCCAGGACGCTGGCCATTATTCTCTACGGCGATCTGGATATTTCCGTGGTGGACGAACTGCCGAAAAACCGGCTCCCCGTCAAAAACTGTGTGGTAAGCGCCGAATGGCGCCCGAAAGCGTACGCGTTTATTGCCGGACAGGTGGCCGCGGGGCGGCAGGCGTATGTGATCTGCCCCATGGTGGAGGCCAGCGAGATGATGGACGCGGAGAATGTTCTCGATTATTCCGCGCGGCTGCGGGAGCAGCTGCCGGGCGTTTCGGTGGAATATCTGCACGGGAGGATGAAGCCCAGGGAGAAAGACGCGGTCATGGAGCGTTTTTTGGCGGGCGAGATCCAGGTGCTGGTATCGACAACGGTAATCGAAGTGGGCGTGGACGTTCCCAATGCCACGGTGATGATGATCGAGAACGCGGAGCGTTTCGGCCTGGCACAGCTCCACCAGCTGCGGGGGCGGGTGGGGCGCGGCAGCTTCCAGTCCTATTGCATCATGATCAACTGCGGCGACCGGGATGCCGCGCAGAAGCGGCTGGAAACCCTTAACCGTTCCAACGACGGCTTTTATATCGCGTCGGAGGATTTGAAACTCCGGGGGCCGGGCGATTTTTTCGGCTTCCGCCAGAGCGGCGACATGGAATTTAAACTGGCGGATATATTTACGGACGCGGAAATCCTAAAGACGGCTTCGGAGGAAGCGGACCGGCTGCTTTCGGAGGATCCGCAGCTTTCGCGCGAGGAGAACCGCGAGTTGAAGCGGCGGCTGGACGATTATCTGGAAAAGGGCCGCGGCGATCTGCATTTATAGAAATATCGCTTGTCTTACATGGGATTTATGGTAAAATAACGAGGAAAGCGCTGATAACGCTTGCGTTAATCAGCGTTTGACGAGTATCC
>CAZPGD010000151.1:0-4758 GCA_964585865.1 uncultured Hungatella sp.
CGGGCCGACTGCGGGTGAGGTTCGTAACGGAAAGGACTGTGCCGGCAGATGAGGTCCGTAACGACGAGGCCCGGGGCGGCATCGGGTGAGGCCCGTAACGGCGAGGCCACAGCGGTGGCGGTTAAAGTCCGTAACGGAGAAGCCCGGGCCGGAACCTTTGGCGGAAAGACGGATGATCATTATGACAGAAAAGAAAGAAATCCGGTCGCTGCTCTATGAGGAACTGGCGGCGGAACTCGGGGAGATGGGTCTCCCCGCCTACCGGACCGGGCAGGTCTGGCAGTGGGTCCATGAAAAGCAGGCCGCTTCTTTCGCGGAGATGAGCAATCTCTCCCTGGCCCTCCGCGGGCAGTTGGAGGAGCGCTTCGATCTGGCGCCGATCGAGCCGGTGAAGAAGCTCATTTCCGCCGTTGACGGCACGCGCAAGTACCTGTTCCGTCTCCGTGACGGGAACATGATCGAGAGCGTCCTCATGCGGTACCGTTACGGTAACTCCGTCTGCGTCTCTTCCCAGGCCGGCTGCCGCATGGGGTGCCGTTTCTGCGCTTCGGCGCTGGGCGGCCTCGCCCGCAGCCTGACGCCGGGGGAAATGCTGGATCAGGTCTACCGCATCCAAAAAGACAGCGGGGAGCGCGTTTCCCACGTAGTCGTGATGGGAAGCGGGGAGCCGCTGGATAATTACGGCAATCTGCTCCGTTTTTTGAAGATTCTGACGGACGGGCGGGGCATCCGCATCGGACAGAGGAACGTGACGGTTTCCACCTGCGGCCTCGTGCCGGAGATGAAGCGGCTGGCGGAGGAAAAGCTGCAGATCACGCTGGCGCTTTCCCTCCACGCGGCCGACGACGCGACGCGGCGGTCGCTGATGCCGGTGGCCGCACGGTACCCGCTGGCGGAGGTGATGGACGCCTGCCGCCTGTATTTTGAAAAGACCGGCCGGCGTATGACGTTCGAGTACAGTCTGGTGCGCGGCGTCAACGACAGCCCCGCGGACGCGGACCGGCTGGCGCGGCTTTTGCGGGACATGCGCGGTCATGTGAACCTGATCCCCGTAAATCCCGTCCGGGAGCGGAACTTTGCCCGTCCGGACCGCGGCGCGGTCGAGGCGTTTAAAAATCGTCTTGAAAAAAACGGAATAAATGTTACTATTAGAAGGGAAACGGGACGGGATATAAACGGCGCCTGCGGGCAGCTGCGCAGAAGCGCGGAAGCGGTTCCGCCGGACGGGAACGCGCGTTAAGCGGGAGGATCCGCGGCCCGTTTCCGCCGGTACGCCATCGCGAAGGGGGGATGAGAATGCAGGATTACGCGCTTACGGACATCGGCAGAGTCAGAGCGCACAACCAGGACTACCTGTATGCCTCATCGGTCCCGGTGGGGGATCTGGCGAATCTGTATCTGGTGGCGGACGGCATGGGGGGACACCGGGCGGGGGATTACGCTTCCCGCTTCCTGGTGGAGCAGTTGGTGCGTTTCTTTGCGCAGAACCGCGGGGACGACCCGGTCGATCTGATCCGCAGGGGGATCGGCGAGATCAACAGGGCCCTTTATGACAAATCCCTCTCGAGAGCGGAACTGGCGGGCATGGGAACAACCCTTGTGGCGGCGACTATTAAGGAAGACCGGCTTTTTGTCGCGAATGTGGGAGACAGCCGCCTTTATGTAAGCAGAAGTGGGGAGTTGTCCCAGATTACAAAGGACCACTCCTATGTGGAGGAGATGGTGGCCCTGGGGTACATGACCAGGGGGAGCCGGGATTATCTGGAAAAAAAGAATATCATTACCAGGGCCGTGGGAACGGACCGGAACGTGGAAGCCGATTTTTTTGAATTCAGACTCAGGGAAGGCGATCTGGTTCTGCTGTGTTCCGACGGATTGACGAATATGCTGACGGATCGGGAAATTGAGGAGGAACTGTCCTTTGACGGCTCTCTGAGGGATAAAGTGGAGGGACTGGTCGCGTCCGCCAACCGCAAGGGCGGAAAGGACAATATCACGGCGGTTCTGGTGGACCCGCAGATAAGCGAGGTGGGCCCATGTTAAGGGAAGGCATGTATTTGCAGGACCGGTACGAGATACTGGCGTGGATCGGCTCCGGCGGGATGTCGGACGTCTATAAGGCCAGGTGCCACAAGCTGGACCGTCTGGTAGCCATCAAGGTGCTGAAGGAGGAACTGAGCGGCGACGAGAGTTTCGTCGCGAAGTTCAAGATGGAGGCCCAGTCCGCCGCGGGGCTGTCCCATCCCAATATCGTCAGTGTTTACGATGTGGTGGATGAAGGGTCCCTGCATTATATCGTCATGGAGCTGATCGAGGGGATCACCCTCAAAAGCTATATTGCCAAGAAGGGAAAGCTGGATTATAAGGAAGCGGTGGGGATCGCCATCCAGGTGGCGCAGGGGATCGCCGCCGCCCATGAGCAGAATATCATTCACCGGGACATCAAGCCGCAGAACATGATCATTTCCCGCGACGGCAAGGTGAAGGTGGCCGATTTCGGCATTGCCCGGGTGGCGTCGTCCCAGACGCAGGGGTCTTCCGCCATGGGATCGGTCCACTACATTTCCCCGGAACAGGCGAGGGGAGGGTACAGCGACGCCCGGAGCGATATTTACTCGCTGGGCATCACGATGTTTGAAATGGTGACGGGCCGCCTGCCGTTTGAAGGCGACAACGCGGTTTCGGTGGCCATCGCCCATATGGAAGAACCCATCACCAGGCCGAGCATCTATGAGCCGTCGGTTCCGGTGAGTTTGGAGAATATTATTTTAAAATGCACGGAGAAGAAGCCGGAGCGCCGGTACGCGGCCGTGACGGAAGTGATCGCCGATCTTCGGAGGGTGCTGATCCAGCCGGATGATAATTTCGTGACCATGGCGCCGGATCCCGAATACGATTATGATTCCGGCACCAGAATGCTCAGCCAGGAGGAACTGAAGCGGATCAATCAGGGACGCAATGTCTACTCGCCCCTGGACGACGTGGAGGAGGAAGAAATTCCGCTGCCGGAGGAGGAGCCGCGGGGCGGGACGGGCCGCCGCGGGAGGGGGTTTGCCGTCGAGCGGCTGCTGACCGCTGTCGGCGTGTTCGCGGCGATCCTGATCGTCGCGGTGCTGATCTTTCTGTTTTCCAGGCTGGGCGGCCTGTTCCGCGGAGGTTCCGGGCTGAACCGCGGCCCGTCCTCTTCGATCCAGACGGAAGTGGTGCAGAAAGAGACGGAGGAGACCCTTTCCGATACGCAGGTGAGGACCCCGGACGCGAGGGATCTGCCGGTCGACATGGCGGAGGCCAAGCTGAAGGAATATACGCTGGTGATGCGGGTGTCCAGTTATGAGGAATCGGATACCGTTCCGAACGGGTACGTGATCTCCCAGTCGCCGTCGGAAGGGAGTATTGCGGAGAAATATTCCACGGTGGACGTGATAGTCAGCAGCGGCAACGGCATGACCGATTTGTCGGAACTGTCGCTGACCAGCATGGACCGGGCGGAGGCGGCGGCCCTGCTGGGACAGAACGGTTTCAAGGTGTCGTTTCAGGAAGAGTACAACGATACGGTGGCGAAGGACCGGATCGTCCGCTATGAGCCCCTGCAGGCCCGGGCGGGGGAAATGGTGACGCTCTATATCAGCCTCGGCCCCGCTCCCGTCATGCGGACGGTGCCGGATCTCTATAATATTACGGAAGAAGAGGCCCGGCAGCGGCTGACGGACGCGAATCTGAACCCGGGCGATATTACCAGGGAATACAGCGATACCATTCCCGAGGGGTATGTGATCCGGCAGGACATTCCCGCCAATTCCAGCGTCGAGGAAGGGAGCCGCGTCTCCTTTGTGCTGAGCGACGGTCCCGAGACGGGCGGCCGCCGGATCGCGGCGATCAGCGAGACGTTCGATTTGAGCGGCGTGCTCGGACCGGGATCGCGGGACGTCCGTGTGCCGATTGAGGTGCGCCTGCGCCAGGACGGGCCGGACGGCGCCCACTACCGCACGCTGATGGCGGCCTCGGAAGTTTCGTCCGGTACGCTGCTTCCGATCGATTATCCGAGTATCGAGGCGATTATTTATGAGGCGGAGTACGGGGAGGTCGAAGTCGTGAACGCGGAGACCGGACAGGTGCTGAAAAGCTACCAGGTGCGGTTCTTTACGACCGAATAGGCGGGGCGCGGATCGATGACGGGGAAGATTATCAAGGGGATCGCGGGGTTCTACTATGTCCGCGCGGAGAACGACCGGGTGTACGCCTGCAGGGCGAAAGGGGTGTTCCGCAGCCGGAACATCAAGCCGCTGGTGGGGGATAACGTGGTCATTTCGGTTCTTTCCGAGGAGCCGCCGGAGGGGAACGTCGAGCGGATCCTGCCGCGCGAAAACAGCCTGATCCGGCCGGCGGCGGCCAATATCGACCAGGCGGCGGTGATGTTCGCGGCGGCCGATCCGGAGCCGAACCTGAACCTGCTGGACCGCTTTCTGGTGATGCTTTGCAGGCTGAACGTCCCGGCGGCGATCCTGCTTAATAAAATCGATCTGACCGGGGAGGCGGCCGCGGACCGCTACCGCGCGATCTACCGTCCGGCCGGGTACCGGGTGCTTGCGCTCAGCACGTATTCGGGTCTGGGAACGGAGGAGACGAAGGAGTTTTTGAGAGGGAAGACGACCGTGCTGGCCGGCCCCTCGGGGGTGGGCAAGTCCTCGCTTCTGAACCTGCTTCTGCCGGGAGCCGGGATGGAGACCGGGAGCGTCAGCGAAAGGATCCGGCGGGGCA
>CAZPGD010000152.1:0-4756 GCA_964585865.1 uncultured Hungatella sp.
CCGCCTGACCGGGCGCGGCATCCCGGTATCCTGTGAAGTGGATATCTACGGAGCGCTCAGCGAATTCATCGGCGCCTGCGTGAGCCGGGACGCGGTGACGCTGCTTGACATCAACAACACCGTGCCGGCCGATATGTACGAGACGGAAATCAAGGGCAAATTCCCCTACGCTCACAAGGATACCTTCATGGGCTTCCACTGCGGCAACACCTGTTCGAAGAAACTTTGCGACAGCACCATGAAATACCAGCTGATTATGGCCAGATCCCTGCCGGAAGAAGTGACACAGGGGACGCTCGAGGGCGACATTGTACCGGGCGATATCACGTTCTACCGCCTGCAGAGCACGGCGGACAATCATCTGCGCGCTTACGTGGCGCAGGGCGAGGTGCTGCCGGTGGCGACCCGGTCCTTCGGAAGCGTCGGCATATTCGCGATTCCGGAGATGGGCCGTTTCTACCGCCACGTGCTGATTGAGGGAGGGTTCCCGCACCACGGCGCCGTGGCGTTCGGACATTTCGGCAAGGCCCTGTTCGAGGTGTTCAAATACTTAGGCGCCGAGAGCATCGGTTTCAACCGGCCGAAGGGGATGCCGTACCCGTCGGAGAACCCGTTCGCGTAAATCCGGCGCCGGACGGTTCGCGGATAACCGGCCGCGAGACGGGCCTGCGGAACGGATCCCGGCGGTTCCTCCTGACCGTTCCATGCGTTCTGCCTGCCATGGGTCCGTGTCCGCGGCGTTTTCCCGGCCGGTTCGGGAATGAGAAGGAAGAAATGACGGCCGCGCCGGACGAAAAGAGCAGGCGGACATTTATCAGGGGACTGAGCGTCTGTTCCGGCGTCTGTTCCGGCAGCGGCCGATCGGTTAGCGGAGAATCAGACCGCGAGACGGGGCTGGGGGTGGCTTCCGGCAAGTGGGACGGGGCAGTGGGCGGCTTCCGGCAAGTGAGACTGGGCAGCGGGCGGCTCCCGGCAAAACAGCGGCTGCGGATCGGGACAAGGCCGCGTGTGGCGGGAACGAACGAAACGGAAACAAGAGAGCCGGGAGTAAAAGAACCGGAATCATAGAGAAACGGAAACGAAAGAACCGGGAACGAAAGAGCCGGGAACGAAAGAGCCGGAAACCAAAGAACCGGAAATAAAGGAACCGGAAACAAAAACAAAAGCCCCGGGCGGCCGGTCCGCCGCCCTGCGGGAATGAAAGTATGCGGAGAAAAGAGGAGATGTGCGGTATGAATCAATCAATACGGGAATATGCGGTAAACGCGATCCGCGTCCTGTCGGCGGACGCGATCCAGAAAGCGAAATCCGGCCATCCGGGCCTGCCCCTGGGCGCGGCCCCGGCGGCGTATGAATTGTGGGCGAACCATATGAACCATAACCCGGCCGATCCGGACTGGCCCAACCGCGACCGGTTCGTTCTGTCCGGCGGGCACGGGTCGATGCTTTTGTATTCCCTGCTCCATCTTTACGGTTACGGGAACCTGTCTAAGGAGGATCTGACGCAGTTCCGCCAGTTCGGATCCCTGACACCGGGACACCCGGAGTACGGTCATACGGTCGGTGTGGAGGCGACGACCGGTCCCCTGGGGCAGGGCATGGCGATGGCCGTGGGCATGGCGATAGCGGAAAAACACCTGGCCGCCGTATTTAACCGGGAGAATTATCCGGTGGTGGATCATTATACCTTTGTACTGGGCGGCGACGGCTGCATGATGGAGGGCATTTCCTCGGAGGCGTTCTCCCTTGCCGGCACGCTGGGACTGGGGAAACTGATCGTCCTCTACGACTCAAACGGGATTTCCATCGAGGGGAGCACGGACCTTGCGTTTACGGAGAACGTTCAGGAGCGGATGGCGGCGTTCGGCTTCCAGACCATCACCGTAGAGGACGGCAATAATTTGGAGGCCATCGGAGCGGCCATCGAAGCGGCGAAAGCCGACACGTCCCGCCCGTCCTTCATTACGATCAGAACCGTAATCGGCTACGGCTGTCCGGCCAAACAGGGCACGCCCGCCGCGCACGGCGAGCCGCTGGGCGAGGAGAATATTCTGGCCATGAAGGAATTCCTGGGCTGGCCGTCCACGGAGCCGTTCTACGTGCCGGAGGAGGTTTACGAGCATTACCGCGGGATCGCGGCCGCGAAGGCCGGGGCGGAAACGGCGTGGAAGGAGATGTTTGCCGCCTACCGTGCGGACTATCCGGATCTGGCGGCGCTGTGGGACCGCTACCATGACGCGGACGCGGCAAAGAGTCTGTGGGACGATGAAGAGTTCTGGAAGCAGTCGGAGAAGCCGGAGGCCACCAGAAGCCTGTCCGGCAAGAAGATCGCTTATTTAAAGGATAAGCTGCCGAATCTTTTCGGCGGTTCCGCCGATCTGGCCCCCTCGAACAAGACCAACATGCCGGGGGCGGGGGATTTCTCCGCGAAAACGCCGGAAGGCCGCAACCTTCATTTCGGCGTCCGGGAACAGGCAATGACGGCCATCGGCAACGGCATTATGCTCCACGGGGGCCTGAAAGCCTATGTGGCGACGTTCTTTGTATTCAGCGATTATACGAAACCGATGGCGAGGCTGAGCGCGATCATGGGCCTGCCGCTGACCTTTGTATTCAGCCATGACAGCATCGGCGTCGGCGAGGACGGTCCCACGCACGAGCCGGTGGAGCAGCTGGCCATGCTGCGGGCAATGCCGAATTTCCATGTGTTCCGTCCCTGCGACGGGATAGAGACGGCCGCCGCCTGGTACAGCGCCATGACGTCGAAGCATACGCCGACGGCCGTTGTTCTTACCAGGCAGAACCTGCCGCCCGTCGCGGGCAGCAGCCGGGACGCCTTAAAGGGCGGCTATGTCATTGACGACTGCGAGGGCACGCCGGACGTGATTCTGATTGCCAGCGGCTCCGAGGTGGATCTGGCGGTCCGTTCGAAAGCCGTACTGGCGGAAGAGGGCATGAAGGTGCGCGTGGTATCCATGCCGTGCATGGATCTGTTCGAGGAGCAGAGCGCGGAGTACAGGGAGTCGGTGCTTCCGAAAGCGGTTCGCAGGCGCGTGGCGATTGAGGCGCTGAGCGATTTCGGATGGGGGAGATACGTCGGGCTGGACGGCGGTTATGTAACCATGACGGGATTCGGCACCAGCGGCGCTTACGCGAAACTGTTCGAGCATTACGGGTTTACGGTGGAGCATGTGGTGGAAACGGTAAAGGGACTGTAAGGAGGGCGGAAGATGCGATTTTTTATCGATACGGCAAATGTGGACGAAATTCGCGAGGCCAATGACATGGGAATCATCTGCGGCGTGACGACGAACCCGTCGCTGATCGCGAAGGAAGGCAGGGATTTTAAGCAGGTGATCGCGGAGATCGCTTCCATTGTGGACGGACCCATCAGCGGCGAGGTGAAGGCGACGACAACCGACGCGGCGGGAATGATAAAGGAAGGGCGCGAGATCGCGGCCATCCATCCGAACATGGTGGTGAAGATCCCCATGACGAAGGAAGGACTGAAAGCGGTCAAGGTGCTGACGGCGGAGGGCGTGAAAACGAACGTGACGCTGGTGTTTACGGCTGCCCAGGCCCTTTTGGCCGCCAGGGCCGGGGCGACCTATGTATCGCCGTTTCTGGGGCGCCTGGACGATATTTCCATGCCGGGCATCGACCTGATTGAGGACATCGCCGATATATTCATGACCCATGATATTGAAACGCAGATCATCGCGGCCAGCATCCGCCATTCGGTTCACGTGATCGAGTGCGCCAGGGCCGGGGCGGACATCGCGACGGTTCCCTACAAGGTGCTGATGGATATGACGAAGCATCCGCTGACCGACGCCGGGATCGAAAAGTTCAAAAAGGACTATATCGCCGTGTTCGGAGAGTGAGGGGAGAAGCAGGGATAACGGCGGAAAAAGTGCCGCGCGGATATTTGGTTATCATGAATGAAAATTCCCGCACCCGTTAGGCGCGTGAGGCACAACGGGGTGCGGGAATTTTTTATGGCCGGAAATATTGAATTTATTGACTAAAATATTGACAAATCTATTGACAAATATGGAATGCGGATGTAGAATCGGAATTATCAAGGTTCCGGAAAATTGAGTTATCCGGCGTGGAAGAAAAAAACGTAAAGGAGGATCAGGAAATGCAGAGGGAACAGCTTTTATCAATGGCGCCTACCGCGCAGGTAAGGGAGCTGGCGACGGAACTGCTCAGAGACGGGAAGGTCCATTCCAGGCGGGAGATCGTTGAATCCGTGAAGGAGCAGGGCCGGCGGTTCGGTTTTCCGGCTTTTCGGGAAGGCCATCTGGCGGGCGGTGTCCGGGAGGCGGTAACGAATATGAATTGTACGAGGATCGGCAGAGGCATGTTCCAGGCCCCGCCTTCCGCGGCCGGGTCTTCCCGGGAGAATGACGGCGGGGATACGGAGGGAGCCGGGCCCGTTTCCCTCCGGCAGCGGTCCATCGATGTCTGCGGGAAAGCCGCTTCCGATTTGGCGGACATAGCAAGGGAAATCAATTATGCGACCGCCGGGGAAGAGGAGCTGCGGCTTTTGGGACGGCTCAGGGAGTATGTGGCGCGGCTGCGCGATTTTGAAAATTATTGAATCTTAGGATGAAGAACTGCCGGAAATCGAAGAACGGCCCGGAGCCCCGATACTCCAAGGACTCCCTTGTTTCCCGGGTTTCGGGCCGCTCCATCAAAAAATCGGAGTAACAGGATTTGAACCTGCGACCTCTCGGCCCCCAGCCGAGCG
>CAZPGD010000153.1:0-1110 GCA_964585865.1 uncultured Hungatella sp.
ATTAAGAGAGATGCGCGGATGAGAGGGGATACGGCAGATAAGGGAGATACGCGGAGGAAAGGAGATACGGCAAATGGACAAACGATATGATCTGATCATTATCGGTTCCGGTCCGGCGGGACTGGCGGCAGGGATTTACGCGGAGCGCGCCCGGCTGGACACGCTGGTGATCGAGAAGGAATACGTAAGCGGCGGCCAGGTGATCAACACTTATGAGGTGGATAATTATCCGGGGCTGCCGGGAATTAACGGTTTTGACCTGAGTATGAAATTCCGGGAACACGCGGACAAGCTGGGCGTGCGGTTTGTTACGGATAAGGTTACGGAAATCCGCCGCCGGGCGGAGGAGAACCTGGTAGTGTGCGAAGAGGGGACGTACAGGAGCAGGGCGGTGATCATTGCTTCCGGAGCGGTTCACAGAAAACTGGGTGTCCCCGGCGAGGAGGAATTTGCAGGAGCGGGCGTATCTTATTGCGCCACCTGTGACGGGGCCTTTTTCCGGGATAAGGATGTAGCCGTCGCGGGCGGCGGGGACGTGGCCATCGAAGACGCTGTTTTTCTGGCAAGGATTTGCCGTAAAGTATATTTGATCCACCGCCGGGATGAACTGCGGGGAGCGAAGATCCTGCAGGAGACGTTGATGGGGCTGGAAAATGTGGAGATCCTCTGGAACAGCACGGTGGAGGAAATTCGCGGCGAAGGGCAGGTGAAAAGCCTGCTTCTCAGAAACACAAAGACAGGCGGGACATCGGAACTGGAAGTCCGGGGCATTTTTATCGCGGTAGGGATCCTGCCTGACAGCCGGGCGTTTGAAGGGCTGGTGAGCATGGATCACGGGTATATCATTGCGGGCGAGGACGGAAAAACCGATGTGCCGGGCATCTTCGCCGCCGGCGACGTGCGTACCAAGGCCCTGCGGCAGATTGTGACGGCCGTGGCCGACGGCGCCAACGCGGTGGCATCCGCCGAGCGCTACCTGAGAGAGAGACCGTCGCCCGGGCTGTGATCCGGGCCTGCGGTGCGCCGCATGGTGTTGGTGTGCCCGTGACGCTGCTGTACGGAAGTCATGCGGGGACGTGAGCGCATGGGACCCGGTTCCGGAAGGGAATG
>CAZPGD010000153.1:1210-4697 GCA_964585865.1 uncultured Hungatella sp.
GTACGGAAGTCATGCGGGGACGTGAGCGCATGGGACCCGGTTCCGGAAGGGAATGAACCGCCGTGTACTTTTTTATTCGGAAGTCACGCAGGGGCGCAGACCTGCGGTGCCGGCTTTCCGAGGCACCGCCGCCGTTTTGCGGTTGCCGGAAGCCGCGCGAAAAATGCGGGGGCGGCCCCGGACTGCCGGACCGCCCCCGCCGCTTTATCATTTTTATCAGAACTCCGGCTCGATCAGCCCGTACGTGTTGCCTTTGCGCTTGTACACCACGTTTACCTGGTCGGTCTCGGCATTTAGGAAAACGTAGAAATTATGTCCGAGAAGTTCCATCTCCACGCAGGCGTCCTCCGGGAACATGGGCTTTATGCCGAAATGTTTCGTTTTGACAATCTTGATTTCCTCGTCCTCGCCCTCATCCTCCGTCTCCAGGAACAACTGGGAGAAGGACTGGGCCGATTGTTTCTTGTCAATAATTTTTTTCTTATATCTGCGCACCTGGCGCTCAATTACTTCTTCCACCAGATCGATGGAAACATACATATCGTTACTGGACTCTTCCGCGCGGATGATGCCGCCCTTGATAGGGATCGTTACTTCAATTTTCTGAGCTTCTCTCTGGATACTTAAGGTTACGATAACCTCCGTGGCGGGGGTAAAGTAATGTTCCAGCTTTCCGAGTTTTTCTTCGATGGCCTCCCGCAGACTGGATGTTACTTCCATATTTTTTCCGGTGATTGTAAAACGCATACTCATCAGCTCCTTCTTTTTGAGATACGACCAGTATAACATATATATTTTTAACACTCAACTACTATCTCGAAATGTTTTGACAATTCACGGGGGACAGCGATTCACCGGAGGGGACAGCGATTCATCCGGGACAGCGATTCACCGGGGCCGGAAACCGCGGTTATCATGATGGCGGCTGCGCGGGGGACGAAGAGCGGCGCGGGAAGAAAGAGGGGCGGTTCCGGAGCAGAAGGGCAAACCCGAGCAGATAGAACAGCGTCAGCAGAGGGACGAGCCCGGGGCTGTAGAAATTCAGGATCCAGTCTGACTTTTCCGCGGACAGCCAGACAAATTCCGCGAACCAGGCGATGGAAAAGGAATACAAGAACCCGATGCAGAAAAGGGCGGACATGGCGAGGACACAGGCGGACAGCAGGCCGGCGTCCCGTTTTTCCGCCGGCGTTTTCGGTTTGCGGACCAGCCGGACGGTGGAAACGAGCAAACCGGCGGCGGCAAGCAGAAAGAGAGCCGGGTTCAGAAACGAATAGATTGAGAAGATACAGCGAATGACCTGATTGGCCGTTTCCGTTTCCTTGGCCCGGATATCGGTAAAGCGGGTCGGAAGAAGATTGGTGTGGGTCAGCAGGGTGGCGTGCTCGCAGGATATGGGGTCATCGTAGTCGATCAGGTTTCTCGCGCCGGGCTCATAGGCATGAAGGAAAACCGCGCTCGCGTATTCCTTCAGAACCGGGGTTTTCAGCCGCAGGATTTCCGGAAAAGTTCTGCCGCCGCCGGAAGAAACGAGTTGGAACGAATCGTCTTTTTGGAGTTTTCCGCTTTGGAAAGCCGCCGCGAGTTCCGCGTTCACCTGCGCGAAAAGATCGCTGACCTGTTTTTCGGACTGCCAGAGGCCGGTTTCGCTCAGGGCCGTGCGCAGGACCCAGGTAAGGAAGTCCCCGCGGATCGGATTTTGCACGATGTCATTGCCGAACAGAGCGGTATGCATGATATGTTCCTCCAGATCCGGCAGGCTCTGAAGCGTTTCCGAAGCGTCGAACGCTTTTTGGATCGCGTCGGCGGGCGCCCAGACCTGCGCCGTCCGGTTCCCGGACTCGATTTTATAGACGTTGGAAACGAATTTTCCCAGTTCACCTTCCGTGCGCGTATTGATTTCGGCGACGCCGAAAAAATGATAATTGACCGCCTTATATCCCGCCGTTCCCGCGCAAAAGATCAGGAGCGGGGCCAGAAGGGCGGCGGTCAGGCGGACGAAATGTCCCGTCCGACGGCTGATTTTCGGCTGTTTCGCGAAGCGGACCGACGCGATCAGGATCGAGGCGGAAAGGGCAAGACACAGACAGGGCAGGAGCCAGATCCCGTCTTCCTTGATATAGTAGGTGAAAAGGAAGAGAATGCCGAGGAAAACGGAAGGACAAAGGATATCTCCGGCCGACAGGTCTTTATTTTGAACCGTTTGGAAAAAGACGCGCAGCATGAGCAGAAAGCAGATCAGCACGAAGGGGGCGAGGATCGAGTTGCGGTAAAGCCGCGTTCCGATCCACGCGTCAAACGCGGAGGGAGTAAACAATACGAACAGATAGACAAACAGCAGGAAACGGCGGCCGGGATGAATCGGACGGAAGCAATACACGGCCAGGCCGGCCGCGGCGGCCCAGATAACCGCGAGGACGGTCGAATAGGTCATGCCCGTAAGATGAACGAAATCCAAAAACAGCGGAAAGGACATCGTTTTGACCAGGGACATGCTGTCGGGCATTTGAAAGTGAGGGGGCAAAACGGCGTATTCCACCAGAAGTCTGTCGTCGCTGATTTGGGAAGAGGGGAACCAGATGCCGGCAAGGTTGGCGAGAAGGATCCGCAGGATCGTCGCGGCGAGAATGGCGGCAATTTCCGGATATTTTATCTTTTTCATGGGGAACGTACCTCCGATCGGCGCCCGTGTGCATGGCGGCTATGCCGGAATTATAGCAGAAAGGAAAGAGCAAAACAAGACTGTTTCCGGAGAAGACCCGGGCCGCCGGCGGCTGCTTTATGGCAGATTTAATGACATGGGACCGGGGACACGGACGTGCGCGGATGTGTCAGAAACCGGCGCGTTCCCGGAAAAATCGGTGGATAATGTGGATAAGTCGGTGCATAACTGTATTTTTCGGTAAAGCAGGGAGCGTTTCATGTGGAAAACCCGGGGGAAATGTAACCGTCTGAACGGTTTGCGGGGAAAATTTTTTGAATACGTCCGTACCCGGTTGAATAAAATGGCGGTTGGTGGTACAATACCATGATACCAGGGTCGAAAGTCCGAATCCACGGCATGTTTACATGCCGGTGGATGAGAGACTTTACGACCCGTGAGGTATCATTTGCCCCCGGACATCATGGGCTGCCCGGTGCGCGGGGCAGTGTCTGCCATATGGAATACGCGGAGAAATTAGCAGGAGAGTGACAGATGAATCTGGTCGAAAAAGTGTTCGGTACCCACAGCGAGCGGGAACTGAAGCTGATAAATCCCATCGTTGACAGGATCATAGCCATGCGTCCGCAGATGATGGCGATGAGCGATGAGGAACTGAGAGGCAGGACGAAGGTATTTAAAGAGAGGCTGAGCGCCGGAGAGACGCTGGATCAGCTGCTGCCGGAGGCTTTTGCGGTGGTCCGGGAAGCGGCCCGGAGAACGCTGAATATGGAGCATTTTCCGGTTCAGCTGGCGGGCGGCATCGTTCTCCACCAGGGACGTATC
>CAZPGD010000154.1:0-4696 GCA_964585865.1 uncultured Hungatella sp.
GTACGTCCAGGGTCAGGAACCAGTGACTGAACAGATGCGGGATCATATAGATGCTCATATCCGGATAGGATCCCGCCAGCAGGTACGCTTCCCGGTAAACGCGGAACGAATTGACCACTGACAGAACCAGCACCAGCCCGGCCGTCCCTTTCAGGCTCGGCAGCGTGATGCAGCGCAGCCGGTCCCACGCGTTCGCCCCGTCGACCCGGGCCGCGTCGTACAGACTGTCCGGAATCGACGCGAGCCCGGCCAGCCACAGCAGGAGATCGTAACCCGCGTTCTTCCAAATATAGGTGACGATCAGCACCGGGAACGCGGCGGCCCCCGCGACCCAGTCGGTTTCGCTGCGCAAAAGCTGATTCAGCAGCCCGTCCCGGCAGAGGAAAATTTTCCATACCGGAACGACCGCCGCCACCGGGATCACCATGGGCATCACCAGACTGGTCTTAAACAGCCCGCCTTTCGTATCCCCGCCTCTTACGAGGAGGGCCAGCAGGAACGAAACCAGCATCAGAAGCGGGACGCAGACGATCAGGAAGCGCAGCGTATTTTCCGCGGCCAGGGTAAACGCCTCGTTTTCCAGAACGGAGCGGTAATTCTCCGTCCCGACGAAAATTTTCCCCATCGGGTCGGAAAAGGAGCGCCGGGCCACATCCAGAAAAGGGAATCCCGCAAAAACCGCCACCCCCGCCAGACTGGGGGCCAAAAACATCCAGGCCGTCCGCCTCCGGCGCGCGAACCGGTTCGGCCGGCCGTTCCCGCCCGCCATCTAACTCTGCTCCGCCCGGTACAGCAGGATCTGCTGCAGGATCGCGTTCGCCGCCTGGTCGACGGACGCTTTCCCTTCCAGATAGTCTTTCGATCCGTCGACTACCATATCCAGAACCGTTTCATCTTCCGAATACGGAACCGACACCTGCGTCAGAAGTTCAAAGAGGCGGTCCCGCTGCTCCCGGTCCGGATAGGGAGCGTTTATCATATAATCCATGTTTGGCAGCGACATCGCGAGGGAAAGATCACTTTCTTCCTGTCTCTGGATATCCAGAGCCTTCTCCCCGACCGGAAATCCGTCATAGAGATTTTCCTTCTGCAGGTCGAGGGAGAACAGGCAGCGGATATAGGTTTCCGCCAGTTCCGGCGACCGGACGGAACGGTTGATTCCGGCCAGCACGGAAGGAAAATAGATCCCCTTTAAGGACGTTATGACGCTTCCCGGCTTCTTCTCCTGTACGGCGGCCGGACAGGAAAGATCGTGGAACGTGTCCAGAACCATCGGCGCGCAGTCCGACAGTTCCATGTCATAGGCAAAATATTTGTTGCTGAATCCCTGATTGTACGAGTCATTGCCCGCGATGGTCGTATTCAGTTCCTCCTCCGTGAAAGCCGTCCTGGAACCGTTGGCCTCGCCCAGCGTTTTTACCGTTTCCAGGTATGTTTGGAGGGTCTGCGCGTCCGGAGAGTCTTTCTGCCCGAAAAGTTCATCGGAAAAGCAGGCCGCCAGGAGACGGAGGAGATTTTCATAGTTATCGACCGGAAGCAGCGGATGGTTCCCGGCGTAATTTCGCATACTGTCCATACTCGCAAACGCGTCCGCCGCCTGCGGGGTCCCCAGCACGATCGCCGCCGACATCCTGGCGGGCAGGCAGAAGACCGAGCCGTCCTCTTGCGTATAGGCGGAAACGATCTGCGGCAGGACCGGATTCTCTTCCTGTATCCGGCTGACGGTGTCCCGCATATCCAGCAAAACGCCTTTTTCTATGTAGGATTCCACGGGCAGCCCGTCCAGGATCAGCACGTCGGCGCCCTTCCCGTTGAGAAGTTCCGTATTCAGCGCCTTCACGGTTTCCTCGGTTACGTTCCCTTCCGCGTCCGCGCCGCAGCGCACCTCGACCCGCACATCCGGATCCGCCTGCTGCATCATCGCCGCCGCCTGGCGTGCCGTCGGACTGTCCTTCAGACTGTAAACCGTCAGGGTTTCCGGCGGAATACTGGCCATATCCGGATCGTAGGTGTAATGGCACAGCTTCGGCGCGCCGCCGGAACCGGCGCGGAAAACCGCGTAATAATCCTGTTCCTTTCCCGGCACGAAATGATGGAAATACAGATTCTCCATTCCCATGGAGCACAAGCTGCCGTCAATGACCATTTCCCAGAGAGTCCCGCCCCTGCTGACATGGGAAAGTCCCGCCCGGTCCGCCACGTAGATCCCGCCGTTCCCGTCACCGAAGAGAACACATTCGTCCCACATGTCATTTTTCAACTCGTCGTGCGGAACCGTTTCCAGAACGGCGCCGTCGTCCAGGCTGTACCGTCTCACGCCTTCGTCCACCCGCACCACCAGCTGATTGTCCTCCACGTATCCGGCGCTGTAATCCGACGTTCCGGCGCCGAATTTCTCCACGGTGAACAGCCGGGAACCGTCGGGACGGAAGCAGTGCACCTCGTTGATATCGTAAAGAAGGATATTGCCGTCTTCCGTCACATCCGCCTTGCCGGGAATCATCCCGTAGTCCTTTCCCGCCGGCGGAAGGAACGCCTCATGGATCAGATCCTGCGCGTGGCCGTCCTCCCCGAGCCGGTAGAGATGGCACACGTAATCCCCGTCAAGGGTCGTCACGTAATCATTCCCGTCCTGCCCGCGGAAAACCTGCCGGATGCCGCTTCCGGCGTCGATCTCCCCGGCGGCCAGTTCGCCGGCGATCCGGGCGGACCAGGCTTCATCGGTCTCCCAGTTTTCCCCGTTCAGGATGTAGCGGTTTACTTCCGTAATCTTTTCCCCGTCGCCGGCATACATGTACAGTTCCGGTTTCCCGTCCTTCTCATAAAATGAAAGGAAGGAAAGCCCTTCCGCTTCTTCCGGAAGGGGGATTTCCGTCTCCACGTAGCGGCCTTTCGCGGAAACGTCCCCCGGCGAGAGGACGCTCCCGGGCGCGGCGGACGGCTCCTGACCGTCCCCGGCTCCCGGCCGGCCGCTTCCTGTCCCTTCGGATCCGCTTCCGCTTCCCGTCAAACCGCTTCCGCTCTCCGTCCCGCCGCTTTGGCTCTCCGCCCCCGCGCCCGGGGCCGCTCCACCGCCGCCCCGGTTCCCGCAGCCGGCCAGCAGCCCGGCGCATAAGCCTGCCGCCAGCAGTACGGATACGGCGGTCCGATATGTTTTCTTTTTCATTTCGTTATGTCTCCTTTTCCTGATTCGTTACCTTGCAAGCGTTCCCGGGGCCCCCGCCTCACTCCTTCCTCATGTCGGGGCGGGTCGTAAAGTCTTTCATCCACCGGCATGTAAACATGCCGTGGATTCCGCCTTTCGACCCTGGCATCATCATGATATCGCCGGAATCTCTAAAAATACTGGAAACGAAAATGATTTTTTAAAGATTTTTTAGAGGAATTTATGGTATGATAACGGGTATGACACCATAAGGAAAGGACAGCGGATATGCGGATACTTTTAATCGAAGACGATACGGATCTTTGCAGGCACCTTTGCCTGGCCCTGACGGCCGCCGGATATGAGACGGATGTCTGCAACAGCGGCGACGACGGCCTGTACTACGCGGAAAGCCAGGCATATGATGTGATCGTTCTGGATCGTATGCTGCCGCGGGTGGACGGGCTGACCGTTCTGGAGAGCCTGCGGCGGCAGAATATCCATACTCCCGTTATCCTCGCCACTGCCCTCGACGGGCTCCATGACCGCATCGGCGGACTGGACGCGGGAGCCGACGATTATCTGGTCAAGCCGTTTGCCGTCGAGGAACTGATGGCGCGTATCCGGGCCGTCACCCGGCGCCCGGCGCAGCTGCGGAAGCAGCCGCTTCTGACTGCCTTCGGCATCGGACTGGACCCGGAACAGCGGCTGCTTATCTATGAGGAAACTTCCGTCAATCTCTCCCGGCGGGAGGCGTCGCTTCTGGAATGTTTTCTGCGAAACCCGGGGCAGACCCTGCCGCGGGCGCGCATCCTTTCCTACGTATGGGGTTCTGACGCGGAAGTGGAGGACGGGAACCTGGACAACTACATCTATTTCCTCCGCCGCCGTCTGGCGTCCGTACAGGCGCCCGTGAAACTGGTCACGGTCCACGGCACCGGCTACCGCCTGGAACCGGCCGCGGACTGAGATTACGAGCGGGACGCTCCCGTTGTTCGCATGGCGCGTTCCCGCCGCTCGCACGGTGTGTCCCCGCTATTCGCGCGGCACGCTCCCCCGTGATTGCGTTCCGCCGCCGTTCACGCGGCGCGTTCCCGCCGCTCGCACGGTGTGTTCCCGCTATTCGCGCGGCACGCTTTCCCGCGATTGCGTTCCGCCGCCGTTCACGCGGCGCGCTCCCGCTCCGGCCGCGCGGCGCACTTCCCCGGCAGAAAAGAGGTCTTCCATGAAAACATTGCGCATCCGCCTGACCTGGCTCTACACCGTCACCACTTCCCTGATCCTCACGCTGGTAATCGGGGGCATCTTTCTGGTGCGCGTCCGTGAGACCCGGCAGAGTCAGATAGAGGACTTCTATAGCGTCTGGAACCTTCTCAGCACCCGCCTGCAGACGGACACGATGATTTCGCAGAATTTTCTGGCCCAGACCGAGGCGGATAACCAGGTGATTATCCATATTGAGGAGAACCGGATCCCGCTTCTGTATGCCGGTTCCTGGACCCCCGCGACGCCCAGGCAGACGCTGATCGAAAAAATCAAGGCCCTGGCGGC
>CAZPGD010000155.1:0-4684 GCA_964585865.1 uncultured Hungatella sp.
TCGGAGCGGCGCCATGGTGAACGCCCTGCGCGACGCTGCACATTTTCTCAACTTCCTGTGAATAGATCATGATAAGACTCCTTTCGATTCAGTAGTATTCGTGAAAGTACTTTGATAAAAATATCACATCATACCTGAGGGCTATTTTCTCACAAAACCCCGTGTTCGTCCAGTAGTTTTTGAAAAAAAGCGGCAACTTTTTCGTTACACCGTTCACATAGCGGGAACCGGCGCCGCACGGCCTACCGCTTTTTCCCGCGGCCCCTGGCGTTCCGCTTTTCCTCCAGCAGCCTGTCAAACTCCTCGTCGCTGTAACCCAGTTCCCGCAGCCGCTCCCTACGCCGCCGGCGCCGCGCGGCTTCCTCCCGCTTTTTCTTTTGTCTCCGGCGGAGCAGGAACGCGGCCGCGAGGACAAGCAGCAGGCAGACAATCCCCGCCGCAATCAATGGAACAGCGCCGGCAAGGGAACCGCCCGTTTCCCCGTCCTTCTCCGGATTTTCCTGCTGCTCCAGGATGGAAACCGGTACCGGCTCCGTCGAAAAATGCAGGTTGCGGGCGCACACGTAGGCGCTCCCGACTTTCCGGTCATTATAGGAATATTCCAGCAGGGCGAGCGCCGTCTCCGGCGCGTCCGCGGGAAGTTCCTCCGCCACGGTCCTCTTAAGATCCGCAAAGGTTCCCCCGTGCGGGACCGTCGCCACCGCGTCCTCCTCGATATAAAGTTCCGAAGCGAGGTATTCGCCGTCCGGCGCTTTCAGACTGTCCCGTTCCCGGAGAAATGTTTCCTGTTCCGCGACCCGGATATTCTCAAATTCGGAGAAACCGAACTCGATCAGTGCCTTCCCGTCCAGATAGTACTGAGGCTGACTGCCCTTCAGCACGACCGAAATCACCCCGCGCCCGTCCCGGACCGCGTAGGTGACAAGCGTATTGCCGGCCAGCGACGTGTAGCCGGTCTTGCCGGCCACGACCCCTTCCAGATAGTAGCGGCTGGAAGGATCCGTCGTTTTCAGAAGACGGTGCTCCGCGTAAAGTGTCACGCCGTCCGGATTGCCGAGCGTGGACGCGATCTTATAGCTTTTCGCGGAACTGATCTGCAGCACCACGTCGTTGCGGAACGCCGCCCGCGCGATCCGCGCCATATCATAAGCCGTTACGTACTGACTTTCATCGTTCAGCCCAGACGGGTTGGCAAAATGACTTTCCCCGCACCCCAGTTCCGCGGCCTTTTCATTCATCAGTTCCACGAACCCGTCCCTGGTTCCGCCCACATATTCGGCCAGGGCGTTCGCCGCCTGATTGCTCGAACGCAAAAGCAGCGCGTAGAGGCAGTCCCGCACCGTCAGGACGTCGCCTTCTTCCAGTCCGACGGCATTGCCGCTCCCCGATTCCACATTGTAGACCGCGTCCCTGGAAAATGTCACCTTTTCGTCCAGACCGGCGTGCTCCGCCACTACCAGGGCGGTCAAAAGCTTCGTGATGCTGGCGGGCGCGTAGGGCAAATGGATATTCTGCCCGAACAGTACGGCTCCCGAGCCCGCGTCGACCGCGATGCCCGCTTCCGCCATGATCCCCGTTCCGCCCGGCCAGTCCGGTCCGGCCCGCGCATCCAGGACGCGGGGCCCGGTCAGGATAAGCAGTACGGTGAGCAATACGGCCGCGGCGCGCTTCGATTTAAAATACACGCTCATTCTTTTCAAACTCTCTTTTTAGTCTGTCATTCATCCGCCGTTCGAAACACCGCTTTAATCCAGCACTCTCCGTACCGTCATTATGCTCCGGTAGGTGGCGGGGCTGGTGATAATCCCCGTCCTGGAATTGCTGGCGTGGACGATCTGCCCGCCCCCGATATAGATTCCCACATGTCCGGCATAGCAGATAATGTCCCCCGCCTGGGCGTTCTGGAAATCCACGGCCGTCCCCACGGACTGCTGCTCATAGGACGTTCTGGGAAGGTTCATGCCGAAATGCTTGTACACGCTCTGGACGAAACCGGAACAATCCGCGCCGTTCGTCAGGCTGGTTCCGCCGTACACGTAAGGATTGCCGAGGAACTGCAGGGCATAATCCGCCACGGCGCGGCCGGCGGCCGTCCCTCCCGAACTCTTCGTTACCGTATTCTTTCCGGACTTGCCGGAGGGCGCCGAAGGCCCGCTGCCCGAAGAACCCGAAGTACTCACGGGCCCGGAACTGGGGTCAGCGCCGGAAGACGCGCCTCCCTGCTGCGCCTGCGCGGCCGCCTCCTGCTGCCTTCTGGCCTCTTCCTCCTGCCTGCGCCGTTCCTCCTCCTGGCGGCGCCGCTCTTCTTCCTCGATCTGGCGGATCTGGGCGTTCTTTTTCGAAATGGTCTCGGTATAGACCGCGGCCGCCGCCTGCGCCTCCGCCAGCTGCGCGTCAAAATTGGCGATCTGCCGGCGTTTCTCCGCTATGGTGTTCTCCAGGGAACTTTTCTGTCCCTGGTACTCCATCTGCATGGCTTCCATTTCCGCCTTTTCATTTTCAAGCGTTTCCTGATACTCCATGACCTGCTGCTTGGTCTCTTGGTATTCTTCCAGCTTCTGGCGGTCATAACTGTAAATATTTTCGATGTACTCGCTTTTATTGAGCAGTTCCGACATGCTTTTCACGCGCAGAAGGACGTCCAGGAACTCGGTGTCCCCCTTTTCGTACATATATCGTATGCGCTTTTTCATATCCTCGTACTGCTGCTCCTCCCGGAGTTTCGCCGCGTCATAATCCGCCTGCGCCTGCTGAATCTGTCCTTCCTTCGCCTCGAGATCCGATTCCAGCAGCGATATCTCCGCCAGAAGAACCGTCAGTTCATCCGACAGGCTCGTCACCTCGCCTTCGGCCGCGTTCCGGTTCGCCTCCGCCTGCCTCGCGTCCCGGTTCGCCGCGTTCAGCTTCTCCTGGGCCTCCTGCTTTTCCTTCTCCGCCTCCTGTTTGGAAGTGGCGGACACGGCCAGGGGCTGGCAGACCGCCATGGCTCCGGCAAGCAGCAGACACACGATCCGCTTCCTGCCCGTTCTCCTGCCGCGGTGCCATCCGTTACAATCCATCTATCTTACTCCTTTTGACAGCGTTTTCTCCGCCTGCCGGTCTTCTCACATATTTCCGAAATGTATAGCAGAGATTAAAGTACGTAAATTCATCCGATTCCGTTTCCAGTTCCCACATGGGATCCCGGTCCAGGTTCCGCATATGGGCGTCCGCCCGGTACGCGTAGTCGATATAGGTAATATGGGCCGTGTCGCAATAGGGCAGGAACGCCTCGTAAACCGACTGGCCGCCGATCACGAACACATCCGCGGGCGGCGTTTCCCGTACCTCCGCAAGCGCTTCCTCCACGCTGCGGCAGACCACCGCCCCTTTCACCGTGTACGCGGGGTTCCGCGAAAGAACGATGTTCTTCCGGTTGTGCAGCGGCTGGCCGCCCGGCAGACCCGCCAGCGTCTTCCGGCCCATAATGACCACTTTTCCCATGGTCCCGTCCCGGAACATCCGCTTATCGGCCGGTATGGAGACCAGAAGGTGCCCGTCCTGGCCGATGGCCCAGTTTCTGTCAACCGCGGCAATAAGGTTCATGACCCGCAATCCTTTCCGGCCGCCTGCCCGTCCCGTTCCCGGCTGCCGCCGGGCTCCGCGTCCGTCTCTTCCCCGATAATCAGTTCACGGCCGTACGGAAGGGTCCCGATCCAGTCGCAAAAAGTGTGCCATTCCGCAAGCTTGTGGTCTTTCCTGGCATAATAGATATTTACCAGCGTCTCGTAATTCAGCGTGCAGGTGCGCATCTGATTGTAACCGGAAGGCAGCAGCTGGATCATGTCGTACCAGTCTTCCTTCCTTTTCCCTTCCACGTAGCGCAGGCGCATCCGCTCCAGATCCTCAGTCATCCGCTCCAGGACGGCAAGCCCTTCCGGCGTCAGATGGTCATGGCTGAAGTCCTCGATGGAAAACGGTTTGCTGTGGATCCGGTGCATGGTGCTGGTGGAATTCGCCACCGTCGCCACCTTGTACGTGTCATACTCCTTCCACCAGTAAAGCGGGGCCGTGATATCGACGGATACCAGGATCTGACGCATGAATTTCCGGTGATCGCTGCCCGCGCGTCTCAGACGCTTTGCCAGATCCAGATCCTTCGGACCGAGGATAAAACGGCCTTCCCCGTCATAAGCGCTGTCCATACGCTCCCAGCTGTTCATGGGGTTCCTCGCCCCGCGTATGGCATTTTCCAGGTTCATGACACTTGTCCGTTCCAGAGAAATCATCCGTCCGTACCGCCTTTCCATTCCTGCCGCGTTTATCATTATACACCCGCGGCCACCGTATGTCTCTTACATTTTTATGAAGTTGCCATATTTGCCATATTCAAGCAACTGAGAAGTACCGCAACTCCCCGGAACAGTCCCCATCGTCGCAGGCCCCGTATCATTCGTCCTGCCGCAGGCGGCAGATCCCACTTATTTCGCTGCTTCTCCTCTCCCCATAAAGGCACGTTTTTGAAATCCTGTCGGCGATTGTTTCTCTGGAGGCAGTCGGTTCCTGCTTCAGTACGGATAAAACCGCCTTTTCCGTCCCATTCAAAGTGACATTCAAAGTGACATCCGAAATGTCACTTTGAATTTTAGACCTGTACAGGATAAACTTAAAGCCCAAACTGTCATTTTTATAAGAAAATCGTATC
>CAZPGD010000156.1:0-2763 GCA_964585865.1 uncultured Hungatella sp.
ACACTTTTTTAGCCATTTTAAACTAACCTACTTTCTTCCTGATTGCTCGAATCGCCGTTCCTGTTTTTAAAACATGTAACTTGATTCCGATTCCTCTTATCTGCGTGAAATTCCCCTGTCCGCCCTACTTCTTCTTATTCGCCACGGTCTTCTTCGGCCCCTTGCGGGTCCGCGCGTTGTTCTTGGTGTTCTGGCCGCGGACCGGGAGGCCCCTCCTGTGGCGGATCCCGCGGTAGCACCCGATCTCCTGGAGACGCTTGATGTTCATCGCGACCTCTCTGCGCAGATCGCCTTCCACCATCTGCGTCTCGGCAATCACCGAGGAGATCTTGCGGACTTCATCGTCTGTCAGATCCTTGACACGGGTGTCCGGATTCACTCCCGCCTCCGCCAGGATGCGGTTGGAACTGGAACGGCCGATGCCGTAGATATAGGTCAGACCGATTTCCACGCGTTTTTCCCTTGGTAAATCAACACCTGAAATACGAGCCATGTGCCTGTTACACCTCCTGTAAATATTTAACCTTGTCTCTGTTTGTGCTTCGGGTTCTCACAGATGATCCGGATACTTCCCTTGCGCTTGATAACCTTGCATTTTTCGCAGATCGGTTTTACCGATGATCGAACTTTCACAGCCATTCTCCTTTCTCACAAGTCCCCGGTCCGGGGCATACTTCGCCCTCATCCCTAAAAAGTCGCCACAAGATTATAGCACTTTTCCACGTTAAAAGCAAGCGCTTTTTCAAGCCCCTACTTGTCCCGCCAGATGATCCTGCCTTTCGTCAGATCGTAGGGCGACATCTCGAGCGTCACCCGGTCGCCCGGCAGAATCTTGATATAATTCATGCGCAGCTTCCCGCTGATATGGGCCAGTACCTGGTGCCCGTTCTCCAGCTTGACCTGGAACATGGCGTTGGGCAGTTTCTCGACTACCACGCCTTCGATTTCAATTACATCTGTTTTTGACATTCCCGTTTTCCTCCCTTGGGCCGGCCTTCTTTCTGAAAATGATACGCCTGGTTTCGTTACGGTCCCCTATCCGTCCTGCAGCGACAGGATCTCCGGTCCATTCTCGCAGATCAGAATGGTGTTCTCATAATGAGCCGACAGGGAACCGTCCTTCGTCACTACGGTCCAGTCGTCGTCCATCCAGCAGACGTCCGGTCCGCCGGCATTGATCATTGGCTCGACGGCCAGCGTCATGCCGGCTGTCAGCCTGGGGCCTCTCCGCCGCCTGGCATAATTCGGGACTTCCGGATCCTCATGAAGATGCTCGCCGATCCCGTGCCCTACCAGATCCCTCACCACGCCGTAGCCGAACCGCTCCGCGCAGGACTGGATATGGGAGGAGATGTCATTTAAATGATTGCCGATCTTCGCGTACCGGATCCCCTCAAAAAAGCACTGCCGCGTCACTTCGATCAGCTTTGCGGCCTCGGGGCTGATCTCCCCGATGCCGTACGTGCGGGCCGCGTCCGAGTGGTAGCCGCGGTAGATCACGCCCGCGTCCAGACTGACGATATCCCCTTCTTTGAGGATCCGCTTCCTGCTCGGGATCCCGTGCACCACCTCGTCATTGACCGACACGCAGATGGACGCGGGATACCCGTTGTAATTCTTAAAAGAAGGAATACAGCCGTAGCCGCGGATGATCTCTTCTCCCAGACGGTCGATCTCCCAGGTGGACATCCCCGGGCGGAGCGCTTTCGCGAGTTCCGCGTGGGTCCTGGCCAGGATTTTCCCGGCCTGTCTCATCAGTTCGATCTCCCGATCCGACTTGATGCTGACTGACATGCCGCTACGCTCCCAGAATCTCCGCGATATCGGCAAACACCCGGTTCAGATCCCGCGTGCCGTCCACTTCCCTCAGAACGCCCGCCGCCTTATAATAGTCAATCAGCGGCTGTGTCTGCTCGTGATAGACGGCCAGGCGGTTCTTCACCGTCTCGGGCCTGTCGTCGTCCCGCAGGACCAGGGCGCTGCCGCAGACGTCGCAAACGCCTTCCTTCTTCGGCGCGTTATAGACGATATGGTAGGTGGCGCCGCAGTTTAAGCAGGCGCGGCGGCCGGACATCCGGGTAATGATATCCGCGTCCGGCACGTCCACGTTGATCGCGTAATCAATCGCTTCCCCGCGGGCCGCCAGCGCGCCGGTCAGGCTCTCCGCCTGGGGGATCGTCCTGGGAAATCCGTCCAGCACATAGCCGCCCGCGCAGTCGTCCCCGCGAATGCGGTCCATCAGCATCCCGATGGTCAGCTCGTCCGGTACCAGCAGCCCCTTATCCATAAATTCCTTCGCCTTCAGGCCGAGTTCCGTTCCGCCCTTGATGTTCGCGCGGAAGATGTCGCCGGTTGAAATATGCGGGATCCCGTACTTTTCGGCAATCTTCTTCGCCTGGGTCCCTTTTCCCGCGCCGGGAGCGCCTAACATGATAATCTTCATACGGTTGTCCTCCTTCTCTCCCCTAATCGTTCAGAAATCCCCGGTAATTGCGCACGAGCATCTGGGACTCAATCGCGTTGATGGTTTCCAGTATCACGCCTACGATAATGATCAGCGACGTCCCCGCGAAGGACAGACGGCTGATATTGAAGAGGCCCGACACGATAATCGGGATAATCGCGACTATGATCAGTCCGACCGCGCCGATGAACACGATGTAGTTCAGGATATTGTTCAGATAGTCGCTGGTCGGCTTGCCGGGACGGATGCCGGGGATAAAGCCGCCCTGTTTCTTGATGTTGTTGGCGACCTCCAGCGGA
>CAZPGD010000156.1:2773-4556 GCA_964585865.1 uncultured Hungatella sp.
TGAAGGTGATGGACGTATAGAAATACGCGAACACCACGATCAGCACCAGATAGATCACCAGCCCGATGGAATACACCGGCTGCTCCGGTCTGAACCACATGGAGGAATTCAGCATCAGGAGGATCTTTCCGCCGATACTGTTGTAATCCACGTTAAAAAACTGCGCGATAATAACCGGAAGGGACATGATGGACGACGCGAAGATCACCGGGATCACGCCGGCGGTGTTGACCTTCAGCGGAATATTGGAGGAACGCCCCCCGACCATCCTGCGGCCCTGCATCTTCTGGGAATACTGTACCGGGATCCTGCGGACCGCGTCCTGCAGAACGACGACGAACACCACCATCGCGGCGATAACCGCCAGGATAATAAGGGCCGTCACGATCGCCACCGGCACGTTTTTGCCGGAGAGGAAACGCGTGTACAGCGTATTTATATCGTCCGGGAGACTGGAAATAATGTTAAAGAGCAGGACGACGGAAATGCCGTTGCCTACGCCCTTCTCCGTAATCCGCTCGCCGATCCACATAAGGAGCGCGCTCCCGGCCGTCATGGCCGCGACGGCGACGATCACGCTCCAGACGTTGTACTCCACCAGAAGTCCCTGCCCGCCGAACCCGATGGCCATGCCGCCGGATTCCAGAAGCGCCAGCGCTACCGTCAGGTAACGCGTATATTCCGCGATCTTTTTCCTGCCGTCCTCGCCTTCCCTCTGCATCTCTTCCAGCTTGGGGATGGCGATCGTCAGAAGCTGCATGATGATGGAGGATGTGATATACGGGGTAATGCTCAGCGCCAGGATGGACATGTTGGAAAACGATCCGCCGGTCATGGCGTTGAAGAATCCAAAGGCGTCCGTCGTCTGACTGGCAAAAAAGTCCGCGAAATAACTCGTATTCACTCCCGGCACCGGCAGCTGGGACCCGAAACGGATCACGACCAGCATCATGAATGTATATAGTATTTTATTTCGGATTTCCTTTATACGAAACGCGTCCCGGAATGTTTTCCACATATTAAATCACCTCACAGGTTCCGCCGGCCGCCTCTATCTTCGCCTTCGCTCCCTCGCTGAACGCGTTCGCTTTCACGGTCAGTTTCCTGGTAAGCTCTCCCCTGCCCAGAATCTTCACACCGTCCCTCCGGTTGCTGACGACGCCGGATTCTTCCAGCGTTTCGACCGTGACGACCGCGCCCTCTTCAAACCTGTTAAGAACTTCCACATTGATCCCGACAATATCCCTGGAGTTGCGGTTGGTAAAGCCCCTCTTCGGAAGGCGCCTGTACAGCGGCATCTGGCCGCCTTCAAATCCGGGTCTCGGCGCGCCGGAACGGGCCTTCTGCCCCTTATGTCCCTTGCCGGCCGTCTTGCCGTTGCCGGAACCGTGACCGCGGCCCCTCCTGAAATTGTTGCTGTGCCTGGAACCTTCGGCGGGCCTTAAGTTTGATAATTCCATATCTTGCACCTCCTTGCCTCTGTATTAGACTTCTTCTACCTTGACTAAATGTCTCACGTGCCAGATCATGCCCCGAACGGCCTCGTTATCCGGCAGCTCCACCGTCTTGTGCATCTTCTTTAAACCAAGAGCCTTTACGGTCGCTCTCTGTTTGGGAATGGCGCCGATCGGGGACTTGACCAGTGTCACTTTTAATTTTTCAGCCATTTTTTCGTCCTCCTTAGCTTAAAATCTCTTCGACGGATTTCCCGCGGAGTTTCGCGACCTCTTCCGGGGTCTTCATCGCGCACAGGCCCTGCAGGGTCGCCAGAACCACGTTGGTC
>CAZPGD010000157.1:0-4518 GCA_964585865.1 uncultured Hungatella sp.
GGGAGCCGGAAGAGGTGGAAATCCGGCAGTCGTCCGCGCCGGCGGAAGAGGTGGCGGCCGCGGCCGGCCGGATCCGCGCGCTGGTCCGGGAGGAGGGGATCCGCTACCGGGAAATCGCCGTGATCACGGGCGATCTGGACGGGTACCGCCATGAGATTGCCAACCGCTTCCGCATGGAAGGGATCCCGTTCTTTATGGATTATAAGAAAAGTATTCTCGAAAATACCATGGTCGAATTCATCCGGGCGGCCATCGAGACGGTACGGAAGGATTTTGATTATGAGAGCATGTTCCGTTTCCTCAAAACGGGACTGGCGACGGACGACCGCGAGGAGTTGGACCGGCTGGAGAATTACTGCATCGCGCTGGGGATCCGGGGTTTTAAACGGTGGAACGAAACGTGGGAATATACGTACCGGGGAGGCGGGAACCTGAATCTGGACCGGCTGAACCGCTTCCGCATGGAAATTCTGGCGCCGCTTGCCGGTTTGCGGGCTTCCCTAAAGGACGAGAACCGGACCGTCCGGTCGATGAACGAGGCGGTGCTGGCCTGCCTGGAGGCCTGCGGCGTGCGGGAAAAACTGGATCGGTACCGGGAGGAATTTGAAAAGGCGGGAGAATACAGTCTGTCCAAGGAGTATGAGCAGGTTTTCGGCCGCGTAACGGAACTGTTTGAACGTCTCACCGCCCTTTTGGGAAATGAAAAGGTCAGTTTAAAGGAGTACGCGGAGATTCTGGACGCCGGGTTCGGCGAGATCCAGGTAGGGGTGATCCCGGCGACGGCGGACCGCGTGCTGGTGGGCGACATCACCAGGACCCGCCTGGACCGGATCCGCGTGCTGTTCCTGATCGGGGTCAACGAGGGGGTGGTTCCGTCCCGGAAGGACGCGCACAGTCTGCTGACCGACAGGGACCGGGAAGTTTTTCAGGCGTGCCGGATCGAACTGGCGCCGACTTCGAAAGAGGACAGTTTCTGCCAGCGGTATTATCTGTACCGCGTAATGACGAAGCCGACGGACCGGCTGATCCTCTCGTACTCGCTGCTTGATCAGGCGGGAAAGAGCAGGAGACCGTCGAGCCTGATCGGCGAGATGAAACGGCTGTTCCCGCATCTGCGGGTGAAGGACGCGGACGGCCGGGAGGGAATGACCGTGTCGCGGACGGCGGGGAAGGAGACGCTGATACGGGAACTGCGAAAATACGCGGCGGGAGAAATACCGCCGGATTTCCCAAACGTCGGAGCGCCGCCTTTCGGTGCGGACGGAAGAGCGCCGCTTTCCGGTGCGAATGTCGAAGCGCCGCCCTCCAATGCGGGCGGCGAAGCACCGTTTTCCGGAGCGAACGTCGGAGCGCCGCCTTCCGATGCGGGCAGCGAAGCGCCGTTTTCCGGTGCGAACGTCGGAACGCCGCCTTCCGGTGCGGGCAGCGGAGCGTCGTTTTCCGGAGCGAACGTCGGAGCGCCGCCCTCCGATGCGGGCGGCGGGGAACGCGCGCGCCGTTTCCTGGAACTGTACCGGTGGTTCTTGTCCCGGCCGGAGTATGCCGGTCTGACCCGGAGGCTTACGGACGCGGCGTTCTATTCCTATGAGGAAAGGGGCGTCAGCAGAGCGGCCGCCCGGGCCATTTACGGAACCGTGATGCAGGGCAGCGTCACCAGACTGGAACTGTACGCAGCCTGCGCCTACGCCCATTTCCTGCGTTACGGCCTGGAGCTGACGGAACGGCAGGAATATCAGATCGCGGCCATGGACGTGGGAAATCTGTTCCACAACTCCATCGAAATGTGTTTCCGCGAACTGGAAGAGAAGCGGCAGTCCCTGACGGATTTAAGCGAGGAAGACCGCCGCGAGCTGGTGAGCCGCTGCGTGTCGCGGGTGGCGTCGGAGTACGGGAATACAATTTTCACAAGTTCCGCCCGGAACCGGCACCTGGCGGAGCGGCTCGGGCGCATGACGGACCGGACGATGTGGGCGCTGGCGGAACAGCTGAAGAAAGGCGATTTCCGTCCGTCCGGATATGAGGTGTCGTTTTCCGCCGTCGATGATCTGCGGGCCATGAAAATCAGCCTGTCCGAGGAGGAGCAGCTGCATCTGCGGGGCCGGATCGACCGTCTGGATCTGTGCGAGGACGGGGATCGTGTGTATGTCAAGATTATTGATTACAAATCCGGCGGGACCCGTTTCGATCTGGCGGCGGTTTACCGCGGCCTGCAGCTGCAGCTGGTTGTATATATGGACGCGGTGCTGGAACTGACGCAGCGGAGCCGTCCGGATAAGGAAGTCGTGCCGGCGGGGATTTTCTACTATAACATTCAGGATCCGCTGGTTGAGCGGCAGCAGGGGCAGACGGCGGAGGAGATTGACGGGGAAATTTTGAGACAGCTGCGGATGAACGGTCTGGTTAACAGCGATATGGAAGTGATCCGCCGTCTGGACCGTCAGATTGAGGAGAAGTCGGATGTGGTTCCGGTCACGCTTAAGGACGGTCAGATCAAGGAAAATGATTCTTCCGTGGCCAGCGGGCAGAGATTCGAGGTGCTGCGCCGCTACGTTCGCCGGAGGCTGCGGCGGGACGGACAGGAAATCCTCGGCGGGAACGCCGCCGTCCGGCCGCACAAGGACGCGAAGCAGACAGCCTGCGACTACTGCCCGTATCACGGCGTATGCGGATTTGACACGAGGATCGCCGGCTGCCGCTACCGCCGTTTCCGGCCCGTTGAGGAGGAGGAAATCTGGGAGAGTATGGAAGCGGACGTAAAAGCGGATACGGAAGAGAATGCGGCGTCTTCCGGCGCGGACGGGAAAGGAGAGCCCCGATGAAGTGGACGGACAAACAGCGGCAGGTGATCGAGGCGAGGGGCTGTAACCTGCTGGTATCGGCGGCCGCCGGAAGCGGCAAAACGGCAGTTCTCGTGGAACGCATCATCCGTCTGATCAGCGAAGGGGACGATCCTTTGGACATCGACCGGCTGCTGGTCATGACATTCACCGACGCGGCCGCCGCGGAGATGCGGGAGCGGATCGCGCTGGCCGTGGAGAGCAAACTGGCGGAGCAGCCGGAGAACGCGCATCTCCAGGCGCAGGCCGCCCTTGTTCCCTATGCCCGGATCACCACGATCGACAGCTTCTGCCTGAGCCTGATCCGGGAGCATTTTAATCTGCTGGATCTGGACCCGGCCTTTCGGATCGGCGACGAGGGCGAAATGATGCTTTTGCGGGCCGACGTGATGGAAGCGATGCTGGAAGATTATTACGGCAGGGACGATCCCGTTTTTGAGCGGTTCGCCGACACGTACGCCGTGGGCAAAACGGATGCAGGCGTCGAAGACGTAATCCTGCGGGTTTATACATTCTCCCAGAGCAACCCCTTTCCGGAGCGCTGGATCGGGGAGTGCCGCCGGGAAGCGGAGCAGATTCAGGGCGGGGATCTGGAACATACCCGCTGGATGGAGTTTCTGCTGACGGATATCCGCCGGCAGTTTACGGAAATGGCGGACCAGTACGAGGCTGCCCTGGAAATCTGCGGCGAGGAGGACGGTCCCGGGTCCTATCTTCCGACGATGCAAAACGAATACCGGATGTTAAGGGAACTGTCGGAAGTCCGGGATTATGAAAGTCTCTGTGAATGTCTGGGCCGTGTGGAATTTGAGAAGCTAAAGGCGGCCCGCGGCCCTGCCCTGGATGCGGGAAAGAAGGAGCGGGTGGCGGAGTGCCGGAACCGGGTCAAAAAGCAGGTGAACAGCCTGTGCGAGATGTACGGGGCCCAGACGCCGGAGGAGGCCGCGGCCGATATCCGGGATACGTGTCCGGTGGTTCTGAAGCTTTTGGAACTGGCGGAAGAATTTGCCGCGAGGTACCGCGAGGCGAAGCGGGACAGGAACCTGGCGGATTTCAACGACCTGGAACATTATGCCCTGCAGATCCTGGCGGAACCGGAAGAGGGGGAAGGCTCCGACCCGCTCGGACAGCTGCGTTTTACGGAAACCGCGGACGAACTGAGCCGTTTTTACGCGGAAATCCTGGTAGATGAGTACCAGGACAGCAATTATGTCCAGGAGGCGCTGATCCGCAGTCTGTCCGGGGAGCGGTTCGGGCGGCCGAATGTGTTCATGGTCGGCGACGTGAAGCAGAGCATCTATAAGTTCCGTCTGGCCAGGCCGGAACTTTTTATGGAGAAATACGGATCCTACCGGACGGATGGCGGCCCCTGCCGGAAGATTGAACTGCACCGGAATTTCCGCAGCCGCGAGACGGTGCTCGCCGCCGTCAACGATATTTTCTACCGGATCATGACGAAAAACATGGGAAACGTGGATTATACGGAGGAAACGGCCCTGCATCCCGGAGCGGTGTTCGCGGAAACGGAGCGGGAGGCGGGACCGGCGGAACTTCTGCTGGCGGACACGGGCAAAGAGTCCATGGGGCAGCTGGATGAGGAAGCGGCCGATTATACGGCAAAGGAGCTGGAGGCGAAAATGATCGCCGCCCGGATCCGCGCTCGGACGGACCCGGAGACGGG
>CAZPGD010000158.1:0-3974 GCA_964585865.1 uncultured Hungatella sp.
AGCGCTGTCTGAACGGACGGAGTTTTAAGCCGGGTTTGTCGGGACGGAGCGCCGGAGGCGCCGGGGGGCGGAAGAGAGCGCTGTTTGAGCGGCGGAGTTTTAAGCCGGGTTTGTCGGGACGGAGCGCCGGGGGTGCCAGGCGGCGGAAGAGAGCGCTGTCTGAACGGACGGAGTTTTAGGCCGGGTTTGTCGGGACGGAGCACCGGGGGGTGCCAGGCGGCGGAAGAGAGCGCTGTCTGAGCGGCGGAGTTTTAAGGGCGCCGGCGGCGATTCGGTGAGGTGGGAGAAAGGAAGGAAAGAAAAGAAAGAAGAAAGAAGGCCGGCGCCCTGTGTGTTTCAGCAAGGGGCGTTTCAGCCCGGCAAGGACAGCAGGGGCGGTTCCGGTGACGCGCGGACGCGCGAATTGAAAGGAATTGGAAGAAAAATTAAAAAATATAAAAAAGGAGAGAATCACCATGATTAAAGAAGCGATTGTGAAAATTGTGAATAAGCAGGATCTGAGTTATGACGAGGCGTACGCAGTGATGAACGAGATCATGAGCGGCGAAACGACCGCCACGCAGAACGCTGCGTTTCTGGCCGCGCTGTCCACCAAGAGCGCCCGGGCCGAGACGACAGATGAGATCGCCGGCTGCGCCGCCGCCATGCGGGACCACGCGACAAAAGTGGAAACGGACATGGATCTGTTTGAGATTGTGGGGACCGGCGGCGACAACGCCCACAGCTTCAATATTTCGACCACATCGGCGCTGGTGGCCGCGGCGGGCGGCATGAAAGTGGCCAAGCACGGCAACCGGGCGGCATCCTCAAAGTGCGGGACCGCGGATTGCCTGGAGGCTTTGGGCGTCAACATTCAGCAGAGTCCGGCGCGCTGCGTCGAATTGCTGAACGAGGTGGGAATGTGCTTTTTCTTCGCGCAAAAGTACCATTCTTCCATGAAATATGTGGGCGCGATCCGCAAGGAACTGGGTTTCAGGACCGTTTTCAATATTCTGGGGCCGCTGACCAACCCGGGCAGTCCGAAGATGCAGCTGCTGGGCGTCTACGACGAATATCTGGTGGAGCCGCTGGCCCAGGTTCTGATCAATCTGGGCGTGAAACGCGGCATGGTCGTGTACGGGCAGGACAAGCTGGATGAGATTTCCATGAGTTCGCCCACGACGGTCTGCGAGTTCAAGGACGGATGGTTCAAATCGTATGTGGTCAGGCCGGAGGATTTCGGTTTTGAGCGTTGCGCGAAGGCCGATCTGGTGGGCGGTACGCCGCAGGAGAACGCGGCGATTACCCGCGCGGTTCTTGGCGGGGAGCGGGGGCCGAAGCGGGGAGCGGTGTTATTGAACGCCGGCGCGGCTCTTTATATCGGAGGCAAGGCGGAGACGATGGCCGATGGCGTGAAGCTGGCGGCGGAACTGATCGATTCCGGAAAGGCATTGCGGACGCTGGAGAAATTCATCGAGGTCAGCAACCGGCCGGAGGAGTGAAGGATAAACCGGCAGCCGGGCGGAGCGGGAGGATGGAAAAATGACGATATTGGACCAGCTGGCCGAATATGCCGGAGAACGGGTCCGGCAGGCTAAGCGGTTACACCCGACGGAGGAGATTCGCCGGCGGGCGGAGGAAATGCCGAAAGGGGAGTTCCGCTTTGAAAAGGCACTGAGGAATCCGGCAGGTTCGGATGCGGCAGAATCGGATGCGGCGGGGCGGGCGGCGGCGCCCGGCGGCGGGGGCGCGGCCCGGGACGGCCGTAACCTGGCGTTTATCTGTGAGTGTAAAAGGGCGTCTCCCTCGAAAGGTTTGATTGCGCCGGATTTTCCGTATCTGCGGATCGCGCGGGAGTATGAGGAAGCGGGCGCCGACGCCATTTCGGTGCTGACGGAGCCGAAATGGTTCCTGGGCAGCGACGCGTATCTGCGGGAGATCGCGCGGGCGGTTTCCGTTCCGTGTCTGCGCAAGGATTTTACCGTGGACGAGTATATGATTTATGAGGCGAAACTGCTGGGCGCGTCCGCCGTACTGCTGATTTGCTCCATCCTTTCGGAAACACAGCTGAAGGAGTATCTGGCCGTTTGCGAGGGTCTTGGATTGTCGGCACTGACGGAGGTGCATGACGAAACGGAGACGGAAACGGCGCTTCGTGCTGGAGCGCGGATCATCGGCGTCAACAACCGGAACCTGAAGGATTTTACCGTGGATACGGAGAACAGCCGCAGGCTGCGGAAACGGATCCCGCCGGAGGCGATTTTCGTCTCGGAGAGCGGCGTCAGCGGTCCGGAGGACGTCAGGCGGCTGCGGGAGATCGGCGCGGACGCGGTGCTGGTCGGCGAGACGCTGATGCGGGCCGCGGATAAGAAGGCGCGGCTGGCGGAACTGCGGGACGGACGGCGGGAGGAAAGGAACGGACAAAGGTCATGACCAAAATAAAACTTTGCGGCATGTCCCGCATGGAGGACATCGAGACGGTAAACCGGCTGCTGCCGGAATACATCGGCTTTATCTTTGTCCCGTCGCGCCGCCGCTATATCCCTCCGGAGCGGGCGGCGGAACTCAAACACCGTCTGGTTCCGCGGATCGCCGCCGTGGGCGTTTTCATCGACGAGAGGCCGGAGTATGTGGCAAAACTGCTGGGAAAAGGCGTGATTGATGCGGCGCAACTTCATGGCGGAGAGGATGAAACCTATATCCGCAGCCTGCGTTCATTGACGGATAAACAGGTTATAAAAGCGTTCCGGATCGAGACGGAGAATGACATCGAAAAGGCCATGCGCAGCACCGCCGATTTCATTTTGCTGGATTCCGGAGGCGGCGGGACGGGGACGGCGTTTGACTGGAAACTGGCCGAAAGGGCGGCGGCGTTTCCGCGGTTTCGGCAGTCCTGTTTCCTGGCGGGCGGTTTGAACAGGGAGAATGTGCGGCGGGCGGCGGAGCGGTTCTGCCCCTACGCCGTCGATGTCAGTTCCGGGATCGAGACCGATGGGCGCAAGGATCCGGAGAAAATGGCCGCGTTCGTGCGGGAAGCCCGCGGCGCGTGCGGGAAAGACTGACGCCGGCCCGGCTGCCCGCAGCCCATGCGGGAAGGATTGATGCCGACTCGGCCGTCCGCAGCCGGGGCAGGAAGAACCGTATCGGCCCGGCCGTCCGCGGCCCATGCGGGAAGGACTGACGCCGGCCCGTCCATCCGCAGCCGGGGCGGGAAGAGCCGTATCGGCCCGACCGTCCGCGGCCATGTGGGAAAGAGTGACGCCGGTCCGGCCGTCCGCGGCCCATGCGGGAAAGACTGACGCCGGCCCGGCTGCCCGTACCCCGGCGGAGGGGAAGGTTTCGTATTGAACCGCCTCTGCCCGTAACCGAAATAAGTTATGATTCAACCGGCCGGAAACCCGGCGGGAAAGGAAGTTCCATTATGACCAATAAGAACGGACGTTTTGGCATTCACGGCGGCCAGTATATCCCGGAGACGCTGATGAATGCGGTAATCGAACTGGAAGCGGCCTACAATCATTTCAAGGACGATCCCGAGTTTAACCGGGAACTGACGGAACTGCTGAACGAATACGCGGGCAGGCCGTCCCGCCTCTATTACGCGGAGAAGATGACCCGCGATCTCGGGGGCGCGAAAATTTACCTCAAGCGCGAGGATTTGAACCATACCGGCGCGCACAAGATCAACAACGTGCTGGGGCAGGCGCTGCTGGCGAAGAAAATGGGCAAGACCCGCCTGATCGCCGAGACCGGGGCCGGCCAGCACGGCGTGGCCACCGCCACCGCCGCGGCGCTGATGGGCATGGAGTGCGTGGTGTTCATGGGGGAGGAGGACACGGTTCGCCAGGCGCTGAATGTTTACCGGATGCGGCTTCTGGGGGCGGAAGTCGTTCCGGTGAAAACCGGCACGGCCACGCTCAAGGACGCGGTTTCCGAAGCCATGCGCGAATGGACCAGCCGCATCGACGATACCCATTATTGTCTGGGCTCCGTCA
>CAZPGD010000158.1:3984-4494 GCA_964585865.1 uncultured Hungatella sp.
CCGCACCCGTTCCCCACCATTGTGCGCGATTTCCAGTCGGTGATCTCCAGAGAGATTAAGGAGCAGCTGCGGGAAAAGGAAGGCCGACTGCCGGACGCGGTGATCGCCTGCGTGGGCGGCGGATCCAACGCCATCGGCAGTTTCTACCATTTTATTGACGATGCGGGCGTGCGTTTAATCGGCTGTGAGGCGGCGGGAAGAGGCATCGACACGTTCGAGACGGCGGCCACGATCAACACGGGGCGGCTGGGCATTTTCCACGGCATGAAGTCCTATTTCTGCCAGGACGAATACGGCCAGATCGCGCCGGTCTACTCGATTTCCGCCGGTCTGGACTATCCGGGGATCGGGCCGGAGCACGCCTATCTTCACGACATTGGCCGCGCGGAATATGTGGCCATTACCGACGAGGAGGCGGTCTGCGCGTTCGAGTATCTGGCGAGGACCGAGGGTATTATTACGGCCATTGAGTCGGCCCACGCCGTGGCGCACGCGTTGAGGATCGCGCCG
>CAZPGD010000159.1:0-4474 GCA_964585865.1 uncultured Hungatella sp.
TGAACGATCTGAATATCAGCGGGATCGAGGGGACCTGCGCCAATCTGCAGACCATTGCGGACAATATCAAGGCGCTGAGCCCGGACGCGGAAATCAATCTGATCAGCATGACATACACGCTCGGCGGAAAGGGCAAGGGAAAGCTGAACAACGATACGATCCGCGTCTTCAATGAAGCGCTCCGGCAGCTGGCGGAGACGAACGAATGGGGTTACGTGGATCTGGCGCCGCACCTGGCAGATGAGAACGGGGATCTGGCGGCGGTTTACTGCAGTGATAATTTTGTCCATGAAACAACGGAAGCGTATGACGTCTGGTGCGCCGTGCTGCGGGACTTCGCGAAAGAGAAGCTGGCCGACCGGCCGGAAGTCGTGGTGCTGCAGGGCCCGGGAAGCGAAACATATTAAAGAAAGGAACACCTGAGAGCGGGACGGATTAGAGGAAAGGGAAGCACGGATATGTCGATTGAGAGAGTGAAGGCTTATTTCAGGGAATTGGGGATAGAAGATCGGATAAGGGAATTTCCGGTGTCGAGCGCCACGGTGGAACTGGCGGCGCGGGCGCTGCGCTGCGAGCCGCGCAGGATCGCCAAGACGCTGTCCTTTATGGCAGGCGGGCGCCCGATCCTTATCGTCGCCGCGGGCGACGCGCGGATTGATAATCCCGCTTATAAAGCGCGGTTCGGCACGAAGGCGAAGATGCTGACGCCCGCGGAGGCGGCGGAACTGGTGGGGCACGAGGTGGGCGGCGTCTGCCCGTTCGCCGTCAGGGAAGGCGTGACCGTGTATCTGGATGAATCGCTGAAACGGTTCGAGACGGTGTTCCCGGCGTGTGGGAGCGCCAACAGCGCGATTGAACTGACGATACCGGAACTGGAGAAATATTCCGATTTTTCCGGGTGGGTGGACGTGTGCAAAGGGTGGCGCGCGGAAGGATCCGGAGAACCGTCCGGTTCGTCCGCTCCGCCGCGGCAGCCGGAATAAGAACCGGGGCGGGAACAGGTTGGAAATCCTGTTCCCGCCCCGGCTTTTTTGGCGGCGCGCCCGTCGGCGCGCGTTCGGCGGTCAGTTTTCCTGCATGACTTTCTGATAAGGCAGGTGCTGTTCCAGCGCGGCGGTCATTCTGGCCATCTCGGAGAGATCGCCGATGAGGATCACGCCGCAGAGGCGGTTATTGAGGAAGAAATATTTCCGGTACTGTCCCTTGCCCGCGTCGCGGAACTCAACCGTCTTATAGAGCAGGTTCGGGTTTTTGCCGTTGTCCCCGGCCGCGAACAGCGCGGTGTTCATGCCGTGGAAGGTGAGAGCGGCGGATACCGGCCGGTATTCGGCCTCGTCCCCGGCCGCGCAGGCTCCCGCGACCCGGCCCTGTTCGGCCGCTTCCGGCCAGATGGCCAGATTCAGCCCCTGGTACTCGGCACAGTCGCCGCAGGCGTAGACGCCGGGCAGACTGGTCTCCATGCGGCTGTTGACCTTGACGGCGCGGCCGGTTTCCAGGTTCATCGCGGAGGCGATGGCCGTGTTGGCGCGCACGCCGGCGGAAATGACGACCATCTGCGCTTCAAAGACCCGGCCGTCCGCCAGGCGCACGCCGGAGACATGACCGCCGTTTCCGCCCTCGATCTCCTCAATATTGGCGCCGGTGAGGATCCGGATCCCCTGTTTGGCGGACAACTCCTTCAGAATGTCGCCCGCGCTTTCGTCCAGCTGGCGCCCCATGAGAATGGGCGCCGCTTCCAGCACGGTTACGTCCAGACCGGCCTTCTTCAGTTCCCACGCGGCTTCCAGACCCAGCACGCCGCCGCCGATCACGACCGCGGACCGGGACTGCTTCATCAGGCGCTCCACCTTGCGCACGTCGTCCAGACGGCGGATGGAGGCCACTTCCGGCAGATCGGAACCCTTGATGGGAGGGATGAAACATTCGCTGCCCAGCGCGTAGATCAGTTTCGTATAATGGATCTTCGTGTCGTCGTCCAGGCAGACCGTATGGTTTTCCGTATCAACGGAAAGGATCTTTTTGCCCAGGAACGGATAGATTTGATTGTCCTCGTACCAGGAGGCGGGTTCGATGGCGATCTGATCCGCTTCCAGTCCCGCGACCAGCGCCTTCGTCAGCATGGGGCGGTTGTACGCGGGATACGCTTCCTCGGAGATCATGACGACGGTGCCGGTTTTATCGCGCTCGCGGATGGCTTTGGCGGCGTTGAAGCCGGCGGTTCCGTTTCCCAGGATTACGTAATATTCCTGCGTATTGTTGACGAAATCGGTTTCCTCCGCTTCCACGGGAACGAAATTTTCCCTGCCCACGCCGCAGACCGGGCAGACTTCGAGCGAAGAATCAAAGATTTCTCCGCAGACCAGGCATTTGACGAGCTGGCGCGCGCCTTTTTTCTTTGGCAGCGTCACTTCCTTATTCAGTACGCGGCACCCGAACTGATAGCCGAATTCGTAAGCGGTCACGAGATCGGCTTCGCTTGGCTTGAAGCGGATCCGCAGACCGTCGGAGACTTTCATTTTCAGCTGTTTCAGACGGTCGATGATGTTGGGTACGCCCTCGCCGCTCCAGCCGTAGCTGCCGAACGCGCTGGCGTACTTGCCGCCGTGGGTGCCGGGGAACATGGAGATCACCAGATCCCAGATGGGCTGCAGCGCGTCGCCGACGATGGTGGGGGTGCCGAAGAGAATACCGTCCGCGAAGAGCAGTTCTTCATTCACTTTCGCCTTATCGGCCGTGACCATGTCGTAAAGGCGGACGTCGATATCGCCGCTGTCCCGGACGCCGCCGGCGATCTTCTCCGCCAGCGCGGCGGTATAGCCGTAGGCGCTGACATAGGGGATTATGACGGTCTTTTTCGGATTCGGGTTGACGACGGTGGACCATTCGCGGTAGGTTTTCAGCACCTGCGGGATCCGGTCCTCCACCAGTACGGGGCCGTGACCGGTGGCGATCATGGTGATGTCCAGACCCTCGATCCGGTCCAGAGCCTTGAGCATGAAAGGCTTAAAGGGGCCGATAATGCAGTCATAGTAATAGCGGAGGGCGCTCTGGTAGTCGTCCTCGTTTTTGATCGCGGTGGAGACGACCTCCGGCAGGCAGTAATGGGAACCGAACGAGTCGCAGGTAACGAGGATCTGCTCCTCCTCGATGAAGGTGTACATGGTGTCCGGCCAGTGCAGGTTGGGCACGACCAGGAACCGCAATGTCTTATCGCCGATGGTCATCTTCTGGTTGTCCTTTACGGGCAGGCTCACGAAATCGCGGTTGACGATCTCCTTCAGAAAGCCGATGGCCGTGGCGGTGGCGATTATTTTCATCTGCGGGCTGCAGTCCAAAAGCATCTCGACGCTTCCGGCATGATCCGGCTCCGTGTGGCTGACGACCAGATAGTCGATCTTCGTGACGTCCGTCACTTCTTTCAGCTTTGCCAGGTACTCCTCGAAAAATTTGGCCTTCGCGGTTTCAAAAAGGACCGTCTTGTCCCCGGCTTTCAGCACATAGGAATTATACGTCGTTCCGAATTCCGTGTACATGATAATGTCAAAGACGCGGAGCGTATCGTCGATAATGCCTGTCCAGTAGAAATCCTCTCTTAATTGGATGGATCGCATTCTGCTTGTTTCTCCTTTCAAAGATGTTGGGGGTCAAATGATGCCGGACGGATTGCCCCATGCTTCGCACTCCCGCACTCCTGTCCGTCATTCGGAATCCGCGGGGCCCCTGTCCCGCTTTTTCCTCCATTTATTATATCCTAAGATTTTCGGGAACACAATCGGTTTTTCACTCCCGCCCGGCGGCGGGAAGCGGGACGGCCCCGGCACCGGTTTCCCATTGTCCCCGCCGACATGCGTTTTTCACGTATGGTACCGGTTCCTCTGAAATTACGAAATCACCAGTTCCACCGGACAATGGTCCGAACCCGTCACTTCCGTATGAATGTCCGCGCTTATCAGGCGGTCTTTCAGGCATTCCGACACGCAGAAATAATCGATGCGCCACCCCGCGTTCTTTTCTCTTGCCCGGAACCGGTAGGACCACCAGGAATAGATCCCGGTTCGATCCGGATAGAAATAGCGGAAAGTGTCAATAAAACCGGCCGCCAGAAGAGCGGAGAATTTCTCCCTCTCCTGATCGGTGAACCCGGCGTTGTTCCGGTTGGCCTTCGGATTTTTCAAATCGATCTCCTGATGGGCCACGTTCAGATCCCCGCAGAAGATTACCGGTTTCTTCCGCTCCAGCCCTTTCAGATAGGCAAGGAACGCGTCTTCCCATTCCATTCGGTAGGAAAGCCTGACCAGCCCTTCCTGAGAATTGGGCGTGTAGCAGGTTACGACATAGAAATCCCCGAATTCCGCCGTGATCACGCGGCCCTCATGGTCATGTTCCTCGGCCCCGATTCCGTACGTCACGGAGGCCGGTTCCTCTCTGGTAAACATGGCGGTACCGGAGTATCCCTTCTTCTCCGCGTAATTCC
>CAZPGD010000160.1:0-4433 GCA_964585865.1 uncultured Hungatella sp.
CCGTTTCATTCCCGGGCATGTTCTTTCCGCCCGTTTCGCTCCCGCCCGCGCAGGAGGCCAGACACAGCGCGGCCGCCATCGCTGCCACGGCTATGGCCAAAAGCGTTCCTTTCATATCCCTTCCGATCCTCTTCATATAGCTTCCGCTTCCCTCCGGTTCCCGCGGATTTTCCCTGTCAATCGCTTCCTTTCGCGGTTCCATGCTTCTTCCTGTTTTTCGCCTCTTCCTGCTTCTTCTCACTTCTTTCTACTGCTTCCTGCCCTTCCTGCCCCTGTCAATACCCCGGCACGGCCGTCCCGCCGGAACTACCGCGCGAAACGCCGGAGCTGCCCGGCGTCCCGCCCCGGCATTTTCCTTTCCGGCCGGCATCCCGCCCCGGGCGGCCCCTTTCTCAATTCCTTACTTCTTCCCGCTCCTGCGGGGCCGCTTCCCGCCGGGCGGAGCGCCGCTCATCCGCACTGTTCCCGTCTGCGTCATGCCGTCGGATTCTATTTTCGGAACCACAAATGATAAAGCAGGATTATCACAATCATTTTTGCTCTGACCGGCCGCTCCCGTTTTGCACCGACGCGGTTATAACCTGTTTCTTTACGCAGTTTACAACCGTTCCGGCCGCCCTGTCAAGGACCCGCACCACGAACCGGTCGATCAACGTCGCCGCCAACAGGGACCCCGCAAGGCAGATGACGTAAGAAAGGATGATCTGTACCAGCACTTTCCGCGAAGTAATAAACCCGATGTAAACATACGAGTAAAGGACAAACCAGTGCACCAGAAGCACCGGATAGCTGTACCGGCTGCAGGAAGACAAAAAACGTCCGGCCGGGGCCAGGAAGCGGTCCGCGCGCAGCGCCGCGACAAACATTGCCGACGTCATAAGAGTCATCAAAATGCTCTGATTGCAGATAAGCGATTTATAATCCGCCCGGGTCGCGGCGATCCATACGGATACGGCAAACGAGGCCGCGCCGCCGGCCAGGAGCCATTTGTCGTAGCGCCGCATCCAATCGCAATTCAGGAAATAACCAAGCAGAAAGATCCCCGGCCAGTCTCCCCAGAACGTCGAGATTCCGAACGAAATTCCGTTGTACGCGCAAAAAGTGCGCAGAGCCAGCAGGACAAGAATCAGGGCCGCCAGCTGTTTCTGCCGGATTTCCGGCATTTTTTTGAGGAGATAACGGAACGGGATAACGGACAGATACAGGGACAAAAGCAGATAAACCTGCCAAAGATGCGGAGCCTGTATCGAAAATTCCCCGCTGATCAGCGTTCTGAAGTAGTAAGAGATCCATTCGCCCGCCGCCGCCACCGTATAGCAGCGCGCCCGTACGTAAAGCAGCGTATAAACGAGAAACGGCAGAACGACGCCCCGCAGCCGCTTCCGCACGAATACGGACAGAGGTTCGTCGTATTGCGGAAGAAGCAGCGCCCCGCTGATCATGACAAACAGCAGGTTGCAGGAAAGGAAAAGAAAGACCAGAACATCCGCTGCGAGACGCAGGGGCATCATTTCCCGCGGGATCGCGATCGCTACCGGTTCAAACACATGAACGGCCACCACAAAAACAGCGGCGGTCACACGCAGGGCGTCAAGATAGACCTTTCGTCCGGACGCGGCCGGGGAAACGCGTTTCTTCTCCCTCCGACCGACCGCAAGATAAAGTCCGGCGCTTATAAACAGGCAGAGCAGCACCGCGCGCGGGATACGGACCTGCTTCATGAGCGTCGCGGCCGAAATCTCCGCCAAACTCCGCCCGGGGACCAGCACCATCGACACGGGCACAAAACTGCCCCGGAAATCGAGCCGGAAATACTTCCAGCCGCCCAGAGGCAGCGGAATGTCCGCCTCCTTGGACCCGCGCATCAAATAGCCGTCCTTGCGGCTCATCCGGTCATAGTCGGTTGCCGACCGCTTCGAATAGTATAGAATGATCTGCGTATCCACGGCAACCGGCTCCGCGAAGCGGAGCCGCAGGCGGGCCGGGCTCTGCCCCCCCCCATACTTTCGAAGACAAGGAACGGTTCTCCCCCGCTTACGTTCCAGCGGCCGTCCTCAATCGAATAGTCGTTGATGATAAGCGGTTCCAGCGGATAGGCCCGTTCCTCGTTTCCGGCTCCGCGAACGGAAGCGTTCAGCGAAAGCAGCGCTTCAATCAGAATGCCCGACAGGATTCCCAGCAGGACCGCCGTATATTGTTTCCGTTTCGTGTTCATGACCCGTTTTCCCCCCTCTTTCCTGCCGCGGTCCGCATTTTCCGGTTCCGCTTCTTCCGATTCCGCTTCTTCCGGTTCCGCTGTATCAAACGCCGCAAAGAGCTCCCGCAGGAACAGCTCATCCGCCATATGCGGAAGCGCACACTCCGTACGCGCTCCCCCGCAGAGCGGAATATTTTGTCGTCGGCAAAATGTCCCGTTTTCCCGCCTCAGACCACGTTGCCGGCTTTCTGTTTACCGTTTTGCGCCATGACGCCCGCTAAAGCGTGCGGCACATAGAATTCCTCCAGATAATCGATTTCCTCCCGCGCAAGTTCCAGATCAACGGATTTGGCGGCACCGTCCACATGGGAGCATTTCGTCGCTCCCGTCACCGGAGCGGCCGTCTTTGTGAGGAGCCAGGCAAGAGAAATCTCCGTCATGGATACGCCCCGCCTGTCCGCGAGTTCCGCCACGCGCGCGATGATTTTTCCGTCCGCCCCGGCAGTCGCGTCATATTTGAATTTCGCGTAGGAATCCTCCCGAAACCGTTTCGAGGTCTCGCCCGGGCGCCTGGAAAGCCGTCCGCCCGCAAGGGGACTGTATGGTGTCATGGCAATATTCTGGTCTTTGCAGAAAGGTGCCATCTCCCGCTCCTCTTCGCGGGCAATCAGGTTGTAATGCCCCTGAATGGAAACAAACTCCGTAAGGCCGTGCTCCCTGGCGTAGAAATTCGCCTTGGCAAGCTGCCACGCGAAGCAGTTGGAAATGCCGATATACCGGGTTTTGCCCGCTTTTACGGCGTCATCCAGCCCTTCCATGATTTCTTCCATCGGCGTATGGTAATCCCACATGTGATAAATGTAGAGATCCACGTAATCCAGTCCGAGATTTTTCAGACTTTGGTTCAAACAGTTTTCCACATGCCGCCGGCCGTCTAAACCCGCGTCAATTTCCTCCTGCGTCCGGGGCGTGAACTTGGTGGCAATGACATACTCATCGCGTTTTGCGAAATCCCGCAGCGCTTTTCCCACATACCGCTCGCTGGTGCCGTTCTGATAGGCGATGGCGGTGTCATAGAAATTGATGCCCAGATCCAGACCGTGCCTGATGATTTCCCGTGTCCGCGCCTCGTCCACCGTCCAGCTGTGCTGCCCCGCCGCGGCGTCACCGAACCCCATGCATCCCATGCAGATGCGGGAGACGTTCAAATCAGATTTTCCGAGTTTTATGTATTTCATCGCGTATTTCTCCTCTTTAGCACGGTTCTTTGCGCAACACTGCCCCATTTCTTCTCTCCGGGAAATGTTGCTTTTTCGTGGAGGTGCCGGCCTGAAACTTGGCCGTATTCGGTAACGCATACGTACCAGGCACCACATCCGCATTGCAGTCCCCTTTAAAAACAGCCTGCGGCAATCCATTCCCCCCGCAGAAAGCCGCCTGTGGCAATCCATTCCCCGCGGAAAGCGGCTCGCGGCAATCCATTTCCACACGGAAAACGCTCCCGCTATCAATGCGCCCCCTCGGAAATATGCTCGCGGCGGTAAAATTCGACGGCCCCGTCCCGCAGGCGGAGACGCACGCCGAATATCTGTTCCGGCAGCCCCGCCGCGTCCCGCTCATCTTCCGCGGGGCTGATCCACTCCCGCTGCTGCCGTTCCACACGCAGAGCCAGCAGATCCTTCATCCCGCCGCGCTCAACCAGGACCGCCGCCTCCAAAATCAGCAGCGCACAGCAGATCTTCCGCACAATCGCGTCGCAGCGGCGCGTCCGGCGGAACTTTCTCCACGGTTTTCTCCCGGTAAAAGCAGAACTTCTCATTTCATATTCTCCACAGCCGCCCGCTCGGCCGGCAGACAGGCCCTATACCTCTCCAGAAAAATTTCAAACCCGGCCACGTCCGCTTCGTCCGGTTCTATCCGGCTCACAGCCGCGCCGGCAAACACGCTTTCGCTCAGAAAATCCCCCAGCGTCCGTCTGTCGCCGGCCGACACGCCGCGCATATAAGCCGCCAGCAGGGCCATTCCCCACGGACCGCCCTCTCCGGCCGTTTCCATGACGGAAACCGGCGTTTTCATGGCCGCCGCCATGATCTTCTGCCCGGCGCCCGGCGTCTTGAAGAACCCGCCGTGGCCCAGCAGTCCATCCAGTTTCACCTGCTCTTCGCCGGTCAGGATATCCATGCCCATCCGCAGCGCGCCGAGCGCCCCGTACAGATGTGCCCGCATAAAATTCGCC
>CAZPGD010000161.1:0-4399 GCA_964585865.1 uncultured Hungatella sp.
CGGAGCAATCCGGGATATCAGCAATCCGGATATCAACAATCCGGGATATCAACCCATGTCGCTTACAGAGTCGGATGAAAACTATGATGAAGGAGAAAACGACAGCATGATTTCGAATCAAATACTTCAAACAACGATCGACGGCCTGAAGGGGATCACGCGGATCGATCTGTGTGTTTGCGATACAGAAGGCAAAACGCTGGCCACGACATTTCCGGAGCCGCTGGACAATGAGGCGGCGGTTCTGGCCTTCGCGGATTCCCCGGCGGACAGCCAGGTGGTCCAGGGGTTCCAGTTTTTCAAGGTTTTCGACGAGCACCAGCTGGAATATATTCTGCTGGCCAAGGGCAGCAGCGAGGATGTCTATATGGTGGGCAAGCTGTCCGCGTTCCAGATCCAGAACCTGCTGGTCGCCTATAAGGAGCGCTTTGACAAGGACAATTTTATCAAGAACCTGCTGCTTGACAACCTGCTGCTGGTAGACATCTATAACCGGGCGAAGAAACTCCACATCGAGACCAGCGCGAAGCGCGTCGTATTTATCATTGAGACGAAGAACGAGAAGGACACGAACGCGCTGGAAACGGTGCGCGGCCTGTTCGCGGGCAAGACAAAGGATTTTATCACGGCCGTGGATGAGAAGAACATCATTCTGGTCCATGAACTGAAGCCGAACGAGACCCAGGAGGACCTGGAGAAAATGGCCAGCGTGATCGTGGACATGCTGAATACCGAGGCCATGACGAAAGTCCATGTGGCGTTCGGCACCGTGGTCAATGAGATCAAGGAGGTTTCCCGTTCCTACAAGGAGGCCAAGATGGCCCTCGACGTGGGCAAGATTTTCTACAGCGACAAGAGCGTGAACGCCTATAACAAGCTGGGGATCGGGCGCCTGATCTATCAGCTGCCCCTGCCGCTGTGCCGCATGTTTATCCGCGAGATTTTCAGCGGCAAGTCGCCGGACGAGTTCGACGATGAGACGCTGGCGACGATCAATAAATTTTTCGAGAACAGCCTGAATGTTTCGGAAACTTCCAGACAGCTTTACATCCACCGCAATACCCTCGTGTACCGCCTGGACAAGCTGCAGAAGGGAACCGGCCTGGATCTGCGCGTATTTGAGGACGCGATTACGTTCAAGATTGCCCTGATGGTAGTCAAATATATGAAGTACATGGAAAATTCGGATTATTAAGGGGCAGACGGACGGGAAATGATTGAAATTTCAAATGTGTGCAAGGAATACGCGGAAGGGAACAAGGCGCTGAAGAATGTCAGCATCACCATTGAGGACGGCGAGTTCGTCTTTATCATGGGGCGCAACGGTTCCGGCAAAACGACGATTTTCAAGCTTCTGATGAAGGAGGAGGAACTGACTTCCGGCCGGATCATCGTCAACGATATGAACCTGGGCAAGATGCCGAGGAGTTACGTGCCCAGGTACCGCCGGCACCTGGGGGTCGTTTTTCAGGATTTCCGGCTCTTAAATGACCGCAATGTCTATGAGAACGTGGCGTTCGCCCTGCGCGTCGTCGGGGCTTCTTCCAGGCAGATCCGCGAATCGGTGCCGGAAATGCTGCAGATGGTCGGCCTTTCCGCCAAATATAAAATGTACCCGCACCAGCTTTCCGGCGGCGAGCAGCAGCGTGTGGCCATCGCCCGCGCCCTGATCAACCGGCCGGATGTTCTTCTGGCGGACGAGCCTACCGGGAACCTGGACAGCCATAACGCCATGGAGATCATGAAGCTTCTGGAAGAGATCAATGAGATGGGTACGACGGTCATCGTGGTAACGCACAGTCATGAGATTGTGGAGCAGATGCACAAGCGGGTCATTCTGATGGAGCGGGGCTGTGTGATAAGCGACGATGCAGAAGGCGGGTTTTTCTATGAGGATTAGCACATTTATTTACTGCGTCAAGCAGGGCATTAAGAATATATGCAGGAACATCTGGTTCTCGCTGGCCTCCGTCGCGACGATTTCCGCGTGTATTTTTTTGTTTTGCATGTTTTTCAGCATAATGGTCAATGTTCAGCACGTGGTGCGCCTGGCGGAGACAACGGTGGGGATCACGGTGTTTTTCGACGAGGACCTGACGGAGAGCCAAATCAAGGCCATCGGCAGCCAGATCGCCCAGCGCGGCGAAGTGGACAGGATGGAGTTTATTTCCGAGGAGCAGGCCTGGGAGATCATGAAGGAGGATTATTTTGATGGCCTTGAGGAGCTGGCGGAAGGATTCGAGGAGGACAATCCCATGGCGGGCTCCTCGTCCTACCAGATTTTTCTGAACGATATTTCCAAACAGGATCAGTTTGTGGCCTATCTGAAGAATCTGAACGGCGTGCGGCGCGTGAATTATTCGAACAGCGCGGCCGCGGGGCTGACCAGTTTCAATACGGTGGTGGGCCTTCTGTCCGTGGTGATCATCGGCGTGCTGCTGGCGGTATCCGTTTTCCTGATCAGCAATACGATCAATGTGACGGCGGCGTTCCGCAAGAACGAGAATCAGATCATGCGCTGGATCGGCGCGACGAACGGGATGATCCGCGCGCCTTTCGTGGTGGAAGGCGTGATCATCGGCCTTCTGGGGGCCGTCATTCCGCTCTGCAGCATGTTCTTCCTCTACCGGCAGGGGATTGAGTACCTGCAGGAACGGTTCCAGATCCTGTCCGGGATCTTCCAGTTCCTGCCGTTAGAGACGATTTTTCCCTATATGACCGCGGCCGCCCTGCTGCTGGGACTGGGGATCGGGTTCTTCGCGAGCTTTTTCACGATCCGCAAGCATCTGCGGGTCTGACACGGCGGGAAGCGGCGGCTTTCGCGGCGCCGGGAGAGGAGACGTATGACGGAAAACGGGGAGTCGAAAAACAAATTTTGGAAAGGCGTGCTGACGGGCGTGCTGGCGACGGTTCTCGCGGGGGCGGGGATCGCCGGTCTGGCGGCGGGAATCTTTTTCATCGGACGGACCGTGATCAGCGGGGACCGGCAGCCAGCCGCGGGGGCCGGCGATTCCGAACGCTACGGCCGGATTGAGGAAAAGCTGGAATTGATCCAGGGCATTGTGGACCAGTATTTCCTCTATGAGGAGGATATGGACAAAGTCGAGGACGGGATTTACACCGGCCTGATGTACGGGCTGGACGACCCCTACGCCGCGTATTACAATGAGGAAGATTACGCGAGTTTTATGGAGGATTCCGCGGGCGAATACTATGGGATCGGCGCCATGGTGCAGCAGAATGTCTCGACCGGGATCATTACCGTGGTGAAGGTTTTTAAGGACGCGCCCGCGTTTGAGGCCGGGCTCCTGCCGGGGGACATTCTCTACAAAGTCGAGGGCGAGGCCGTGACCGGGACGGATCTGGATCTTCTGGTGCAGGATCAGATCCGCGGCGAGGAGGGGACCGTCGTCCATGTGACGGTGCTGCGGGGCGAAGCGTCCGAGGAAGTGGAGCTCGCGATTGAGCGCCGCCATGTGGAAGTGCCCACGGTGGAGCACCGGATGCTCCGGGACCACATCGGCTACATCTATGTGATGCAGTTCGATTCGATTACCGGCAGCCAGTTCGTATCCGCCGTGGAGGATCTGGAGAACCAGGGGATGGAGAAGCTGGTAATCGACGTGCGGGACAATCCGGGCGGCATCCTGGACACGGCGGTGGAAATGATGGCGTATCTGCTCCCGGAGGACAAGATGGGCGGAATGCTGATCTATACGGAGGACAAGGACGGGAAGGGCGACCGCTACCTGTCCCGGGACGGGGAGATCGTGATGGAAAATGATTACGGCTACCCTTCCACGGGGTATCCGCGGGAGGACGGCCACCAGCTGGATATTCCCATGGCGGTCCTCATTAACGGGAATTCCGCCAGCGCTTCCGAACTGTTTTCCGGCGCTCTGCAGGACTACGGGGCGGCGGTTATCGTCGGTACGCAGTCCTTTGGCAAGGGGATCGTGCAGAACCTGATCCCGCTGGGGGACGGGACCGCCGTCAAGCTGACGACTTCCCGCTACTACATCCCGAGCGGCGTCTGCATCCATGAGACCGGCATCACGCCGGATATCGTGGTCGAACTGGATGAGGAACTGCGGAACCAGGTGACGGTCGATCCGGAGAAGGACAATCAGCTGGCGGCCGCCATTGAGGCGCTTCAATGAGGGAGGCCGGACCTGCCTTTGAGGGCAAGGCGGAAAATTTGTAAAAAAATATTGATTTGCGGGTCGTTTTCCTGTAAAATGAAGGGCGATAAAACAGTGTGCCAAGGTACGGGACCCTGCGGCATACTTCTTTCTGTATAACGCTTTTTTGTGCGGGGGGGGTACAGGGCCGCGTTTCGGACGCGGCTTTCTCCGTAAGATATTTTACGGCTTGAAAGGGGAAACGGAAATGGTACGGA
>CAZPGD010000162.1:0-4384 GCA_964585865.1 uncultured Hungatella sp.
CTTAAAAACCGGAGCCTTCCGGAAAGTGACGCCGGAAGAATACAGGGAATTGCTGGAACTGCTGGACGCCGGCCGGTCCCGGTACGGGAATGAAAGCACATAACATAAAGTCATTCATCTGCCGGCGTGGAAACATGCCGCGGATCCGGACTTTTGACTCCGGCACCGGCACGATGTTTTCACACGGGGCGGCGCGCTGCCGCGCCGCGCGGAAGAAACGGATCATGAGGGAAAGATGGAAGATCGAATCGCCAGAATGAAGGAACTGGTTTCCACGCTCTCCGAGGCGTCGAAAGCCTACTATCAGGAGAGCCGGGAGATCATGAGCAATTATGAATATGACAGGCTGTACGACGAACTTCAGTCCCTGGAGGAGGAGACCGGCGTCGTGCTGGCCGCCAGCCCCACCCGGCGGGTAGGCTACGAGGTCCTGAGCGAACTGCCGAAGGAAGCGCACCCCGTTCCGATGCTTTCCCTGGATAAGACGAAAGATGTGGCGGCACTGCAGGAATGGCTGGGTGACAAAGAAGGGCTCCTCTCCTGGAAGCTGGACGGACTGACCGTCGTACTGACTTACGAAGGCGGCAGTCTCGTAAAGGCGGTGACGAGGGGCAACGGCGAGATCGGCGAGGTAATCACGAACAACGCGCGGTTTTTTGAAAACATTCCGCTGAAAATCCGCTACGCCGGAACCCTGGTGCTGAGGGGCGAGGCCGTCATCCGCTATTCGGATTTCGAAAAAATGAACGCCGGGATCGAGGACGCGGATGCCCGGTATAAAAACCCGCGTAACCTGTGCTCCGGTTCCGTGCGTCAGCTGAACAGTCAGGTTACGGCGGGCCGCCATGTCAACTGCGTGATTTTCGCGCTTGTCCGGGCGGAAGGCGTGGACTTTAACAATTCCAGGAGCCGTCAGTTCGACTGGCTGCGCGGCCAGGGCTTCGAGGTGGTGGAGCAGAGGCAGGTTACGGCGGAAAGCCTTCCGGAGGCGGTCGCGTATTTCTCCGAGGCGGTTCGGGACAACGACATTCCCTCCGACGGGCTGGTGCTGACGTTCGAGGATATCGCTTACGGCGAGTCCCTGGGCCGCACGGCAAAATTCCCGCGCGGTTCCATTGCTTTCAAATGGGCGGATGAAACCGCCACGACGCGGCTTTCCCGCATTGAATGGAGCCCGTCCCGCACCGGCCTGATCAATCCGGTGGCGGTATTCGAACCGGTAGAACTGGAGGGGACCACCGTCAGCCGCGCCAGCGTCCATAATATCAGCGTCATGGAAGGGCTGGAACTGGGTGTGGGCGATGAGATCACGGTTTATAAAGCGAACATGATCATCCCGCAGATTGCGGATAACCGGACGCGCAGCGGCGTCCGCGGCATCCCAAAGGTCTGTCCCGTCTGCGGCGGCGCGGCCGTTATACGGCAGGAAAACGGCGTGAAGACATTATACTGCACGAATCCGGACTGCCAGGCGAAAAAAATCAAGAGTTTTACGCTCCTCGTCAGCCGGGACGCGCTGAATATCGACGGGCTCTCGGAGGCCACGCTGGAGAAATTCATCGGGGCCGGGTTCATCCGCGAGTACGCGGACATTTTCCATCTGGACCGCCACCGCGAGGCGATCATGGAAATGGAGGGGTTCGGCCCGAAATCCTTTGACAATCTGTGGCAGGCGATCCGGAACGCCTCTCACACGACGCTGGTGCGGGTGGTTTACGGCCTGGGCGTGGCCGGGATCGGTCTGGCCAACGCGAAACTCCTCTGCCGCCGTTTCGGATATGATTTTGAGAAAATGCGCCGCGCTTCGGCGGAGGAACTGGCGGAGACGGACGGCATCGGCGAGGTTCTGGCGGAAGCCTGGCGAAGTTTTTTCGCTTCGGAGCAGAACAACCGGATCGTGGATCATCTGCTGGCCGAACTGGATATCGAAGCGGTGCGGGAGGACGCGGACGGGGACGGAAAGCCGTTTGCGGGGATGACATTCGTGATTACCGGCGCGCTGAACCATTTTGCCAACCGGAAGGAACTGCAGGAACTGATCGAGTCAAAGGGCGGCAGGGCCACCGGTTCGGTCACGTCAAAGACCACCTATTTGATAAACAATGACGGGAATTCCACGTCAGCCAAGAACAAAAAGGCCCGGCAGCTGGGGATCCCGATCCTTTCGGAGGAGGATTTTCTGGAACTGACGGAAAACGGAGCGGGCGCGGACCCGCGGACGGAGACGGAGCGGGTGGCCGCGGAAAGCGGCGCGTTAAGCCCCGGGCGGCCGGCGGGGCCCGTGTCCGGCAAATAACGGAAAACAGGAGGATCCTGCAATATGCCTATCAGAATACAGAACGATCTGCCCGCCAGGGCGATCCTGGAATCGGAAAATATTTTTGTAATGGACGAGGCCCGCGCCCTGAGCCAGGATATCCGCCCTCTGGAAATCCTGATCCTGAACCTGATGCCGGTGAAGGAAGAGACGGAACTGCAGCTTTTGCGCTCGATTTCCAATACGCCCCTTCAGATCAACTGCACCTATTTGATGCTGGCCTCGCATGTGTCCAAAAACACGTCCGCCAGTCATATGCACCAGTTTTACCATGTTTTCCGGGAGATTCGCAGGAAATGCTACGACGGCATGATCATTACCGGGGCCCCGGTGGAGATGATGGAATATGAGGAAGTCAACTACTGGACGGAACTGACCGAAATCATGGAGTGGAGCAAGACCCATGTGACTTCCACCCTGCATATTTGCTGGGGGGCGCAGGCCGGCCTGTACTACCATTACGGGATCCCGAAATATAAAAGGGACGAGAAACTCAGCGGCATTTACTGCCATAAGGTCCTGCACCACCGTCTGCCGCTGACGAGAAATATGGACGACTATATCATGGCTCCCCATTCGCGCTATACGGAGATCCGCCGTTCCGATGTGGAAAAACATCCGGAGCTTCTGATCCTGGCGGAGTCGGAAGAGGCCGGGATCCTCCTGATCATGCGCACGGACGGCAGTCAGGTTTTCGTTCAGGGGCATCCCGAATATGACCGTATGACCCTGAACAACGAGTATCAGCGCGATCTGGGGAAGGGCCTCAATCCGAAACTTCCGGTCCATTACTATGAAAATGATGATCCGCTCGGGAAGCCGATCCTCAGCTGGAGAAGCACGGCGAATACGCTTTACAGCAACTGGCTGAATTATTATGTTTATCAGCAGACGCCCTACGTATTGCCGGAGGATCCGGAGACGGCCGGGACGCAGGAAGGGACGCCATAAAGGATCACGCGGACAGATACGGCAGCCGCGCGGTCCGCTTCCGTCCGCGGACGGTTGGGGGGAATATTGTGACTTTGTCAGGGATTCTTCCGGCGGCGCAGGGAAATTTTGTATAATTTTAAACTTGCAATTAATAAAATAGTATGCTATGTTCTTCTTGTTTTTATATGCAGCGGCTGAGAAGGAGACTCTTGCGGGGGAACCTGACAGGAAGACGGCGCCGCCGACTGAGAGCGCCGTCGCGGGGGAAGCGGTAAAGGGAACACTCCGGAGCCGGTATGCCGAAGGCGGAGTAGGCATATCCGTTCGCACTCGTTACGTGCAGATCGAGGGGAGTTTTCCGTCCCGTTACGAAGGCGCCGGGCGGAATCTCAATGCGGGTGGTACCGCGGGAACGCGCAAGGAACGATGATGTCCCGTCCCGGAATACAGAGAGGTATTCCGAGGCGGTTTTTTCATGTTTGAGACGGAGCGGAGCGGCATTTTTTTGCGGCAGGCAGGAGGGAGCGCCATGGAGTTTATCAGCGGTGTCAGACAAAAGGAGGACTTGACCGTAAAAGCGGTTATCGGCGGAGAATATACGGGAAAGGTCATAAAAATGCGGGGCGCGGTCCACAACATACGCGACATGGGCGAGGTGGCCTTTATCATTCTGCGGAAATCGGAGGGTCTGGTCCAGTGCGTCTATGAGGAAGGCACCGTAGATTTCGATCTGAAGCGGCTGCGGGAAGAGGCGGCGGTGGAGGTGTCCGGAAAGGTTGTGGCCGAGCCGAGGGCGCCGCATGGTTTTGAACTCCATCTGAACGGCCTGCGGGTCCTGTCGGAGCCGGAGGAGCCCCTGCCCCTGGCTGTCGGCAAATATAAGATGAACGCTTCCCTGGAGGCGAAACTCGCCATGCGGCCCATTTCCCTGCGGAACGTGCGGGAGCGCGCGAAATTTAAGATCCAGGAGGGGATCGTCCGGGGGTTTCGGGATTTCCTTATGAGCCAGGGCTTTACGGAGGTGCATACGCCCAAGATCGTGGCCCGGGGCGCGGAGGGCGGCTCCAACGTGTTCAAACTGGATTATTTTAATAAGAAAGCGGAACTTGGGCAGAGTCCGCAGTTCTACAAGCA
>CAZPGD010000163.1:0-4382 GCA_964585865.1 uncultured Hungatella sp.
CACGCTGCCGACGGATATGGGCGCTCTGCAGTAGCGCATCACATCCACCAAACCCGGCTCCATCACATCGGTGCAGGCCGTGTACGTGCCGGCCGACGACCTGACCGACCCGGCCCCGGCCAATACGTTCGCCCATCTGGACGCGACGACGGTCCTGAGCCGTTCCATCGCGGAGATGGGCATCTACCCGGCCGTGGACCCGCTGGATTCCACTTCGCGGATCCTCGATCCCCGCATTGTGGGAGAGGAGCATTACGAAGTGGCCCAGAGAGTGATCCAGGTTCTTCAGAAATACAAGGAACTGCAGGATATCATCGCGATGCTGGGCATGGACGAACTGTCCGAGGAGGACAAACTGACCGTGGCCAGGGCCAGAAAAGTGCAGAGATTTTTGTCCCAGCCGTTTTTCGTGGCGGTGCAGTTCACCGGCGTAGAGGGCCGGTACGTGCCGCTTGGCGAGACGATCCGGGGCTTTAAGGAGATTCTGGACGGCCGCTATGACGACGTGCCGGAGAGTTATTTCCTCAACGCGGGCAATATTGACGACGTTCTGGCCCGTGTGAAATAGGAGGGGTGCGCATGGCGGATCTGTTTCGTTTGCGGATAGTTACGCCGGAGCGGGTCTTTTATGAGGGCCAGGCTTCCATGGTGGAACTGACCACCACGGAGGGCGACGTGGGCGTCTACGCCAATCATATCCCCATGACGGCGGTCGTGGCGCCGGGGATATTAAAGATCCATGAGGAGACGGGGCTTAAAAAAGCGTCCCTGATGGCCGGGTTCATCGAGATCCTGCAGGATCAGATCACGATCATGGCCGAGGTGGCCGAATGGCCGGAGGACATCGACGTTCACCGCGCCGAGGAGGCGCGGATCCGGGCGGAGCGCAGGATCCACGACAAGGCCCCGGAAACGGATATTATGAGGGCGGAGATGGCGCTTCGGAGAGCGCTTGTGCGTCTGGAAACGACGACGGTATAAAGGGGTTGCGGCCGCGGGTACACAAAAGAAGAGCGGCCGGAGCAGCCGCCGGAAAACAGACGGTTCCCGCACGGCCGCGGGTACACGAAAGAAGAGCGGCCGGAGCAGCCGCCGGAAAAGCAGACGGCCGCCGCACGGACGGGCCGGAAACGGAGAGCAGGCATGTCCCGCGCGGCGGGACATGCCGCAAATTTCCACGGAAATAAGGGAGAGATTATGAAAGACACGACTTTGGTTATTATGGCCGCGGGGATCGGCAGCCGTTTCGGCGGGGGGATCAAACAGCTGGAGCCGGTGGGACCCGGCGGAGAGATCATCATGGACTACTCGATCTATGACGCGCTTCAGGCCGGATTTGACAGGGTTGTCTTTATCATCCGCAGGGATCTGGAAAAGGATTTTAAGGAGATTATCGGGCGCCGGATCGAGAAGCAGGTTCCGGTGGGGTACGCGTACCAGGAACTCGCGGATCTGCCGCCCGGCTGTCAGGTGCCGGCCGGACGGACGAAACCGTGGGGAACGGGGCAGGCGGTTCTCTGTGTGAAGGACCTGGTGCACGGGCCGTTTCTGGTGATCAACGCGGACGATTATTACGGAAGGGAAGGCTTCTTCAGGCTTCACGCGTACATGGCGAACGAGATGGCGGAGGAAAGCGGCGTCCATGAGATGTGCATGGGCGGTTTCCTTCTGGCCAATACGCTGAGTGAGAACGGCGGGGTGACGCGCGGCGTCTGCCGGGTCGGCGGGGACGGCTATCTGGAATCCGTGACGGAAACCTACGATATCCGGCGCGTTCCCGGCGGAGTATCCGCGAAAGACGTAAACGGCAGCCCCGTGGAAGTGGACGCGGGATGCCACGTTTCGATGAATATGTGGGGGCTTCCGGCCGGGTTCATAAAGGAACTGGAAACGGGCTTTCCCGCGTTTCTGGAGTCGCTCGGGGAGGGGGACGTCAAGTCGGAATACCTGCTCCCGACGGTAATCAACGGGCTTGTCCGCGCGGGCAGGGCGCGGGTGAAGGTGATTGAAACGCCGGACCGGTGGTTCGGCGTCACGTACAGAGAGGATAAACAGACGGTGGTGGATTCCCTTCGGGCGCTGATCGCGGAGGGGGTCTATCCGGAAAAGCTGTTCGGATAGTATGGGTAAGATAATCAGGCGCGCGGCCATCCTGACCGGGGTTTTTCTGGCGGCGGTGGCGGTTTGTTTCGCGGTTTCATGGAACCGTACCGACAACCCGGAGACGGTGTACACTTCGATGGAGGCGCCGTCTCTTCCTGTCGTGTACGCGGAAATGTACGGCAAAGAGGCGAACCGTCTGACCGGTTATGTGCGGGAAATGCGCCCCGGGGCGGCAGCGGATTCCCTGACGGTTCTGCCGGAGGATCGTCAGCTGTGTCTTACCGTGCGGGAATACGGGGTTTCGCCGCTGGCGGCAGGCTATGAGATCCGCAGTCTGGACGGGCAGCGGCTTGTGGAGCGGACCGAGGATGTGAACCGGGTCAGCGAAAACGGGGTGAGCCGGATCGTTCTGCCCATCCAGAACCTGCTGTCCCGGGACGTCGTCTATCTGCTCCATCTGCGCCTGGAAACGGAGCGGCACGGGGAGATTCATTATTATACCAGGATCCTGTGGCCGGAAACGGATCACGGGGCGGAAATGATGGCGCTGGCCAGGGAATTTTCGGAAAAGACTCTGGACGAGACGGAGGCGGCGTCGCTGGTCCCCTATCTGGAAACGACCGACTCGGCGGACAATTCGTCGCTCGGCAGCGTGACGCTGGAATCCAGTTTCTCGCAGCTGACATGGGCGGGGCTTGAGATGGAGCCGGAGGGCGAAATGCAGGTGACGCTGCAGGAACTGGACGGTATCATGGGACAGGTCCTGACGGCTTATCAGGTGAGCCGCCGCCCGGCGGACGGCGAGGCGGAACTGTATGACGTGGAAGACCATTATACCATGAGATGGGACGAGAAACGGATCTATCTGATGGATTTTAAGCGGACCGTGAACCAGGTGTTCTCCGGAGGGGCGGAACTGTTCTCCGGCAGGAGGATCCTCCTGGGCGTCGGCAATGACGACGCGGTGGAGCGGGCGGCAAGCCCCGGCGGGCGGTACCTGGCGTTTGTGTTCAACCGGGAACTGTGGCTGTATGACCAGACCGGCAGTTCCGCCATGAAACTGTTTTCCTTCCGCGACCGGGAAGATGAAAGCGGCCGGAGCGATTATGCCCGCCACGGGATCCGCATCCTCTCCGTCGGGGATGGCGGCGATGTGGATTTCGCGGTTTACGGCTACATGAACCGGGGGGCGCATGAGGGCCTGCAGGGGATCAGCGTGTGCCGCTGCGACCCGGACCGGCGCGGCGCGATCCGCGAAAGACTGTTCGTGCCGTCGTCGGAGTCCTTTGAGGAGCTGGAGCGGGATGTCGGACGCCTCTGCCGTCTGGGGGAGCAGAATATGCTGTATCTGCTTTTGGACCGGACCGTGTACGGCGTCGATCTGTCGGGCGGCGAGTATATCACGGTAGTCAGCGGTCTGTCGGAGGACCGCTTCGCGATCAGCGGCGATCAGAAATGGCTGGCCTGGCAGGAAAAAGAGGGCGCGCCGGACGCGCCGGCCGGGGCGATCCGCCTGATGGATCTGGACACCGGCGCCAAACAGGAGATTCCCGCGCCGGCCGGAGCGGTGCTCCGTACGCTTGGCTTCGTGCAGGGCGATCTCGTGTACGGCATGGCGCGGCCGGGGGAAGCGTGGATCCTCAACGGCCGTCTGGAAGAGGTGCCCATGTACGCGCTGGAGATTGTGGGGCCGGATCTGGAACCGCAGACGAGATACGAACCCACCGGCCTGTATATCGCCAATGTGCGGGTGGACGACACGCGCGTCCATATGGACCGTCTCATAAAGACGGCGGAAAATACGTATGACCGTCTGGATGAGGATACGATTGTCTGCAATACGGCGGAAGAAGCCGTCTATATGGAAGGAATCGGCTGGTACGCTTCCGAGGAGAGACGGAAACTCTACTTTATCCAGCTGGATCAGGACGTGAACGGCACCCGCGGGGTCCGGCTGTCCGCGGCCCGCGGGATTTCCTGCGATCAGTCGGAACTGCTCACGCTTAAGGATTCCGAACCGCCGGAGGAGCCGCTGTTCTGCGCGTACGCACAGGGGCGCCGGCAGGGCGTTTATACGGATTTCAGCGAGGCGGTTAACGCCGTCTACGAGGACATGGGCCTGGTAACGGACCGGTACCGCCGGATCCTCTGGAACCGCGTGGACCGCGCGGGGTACCGTACCCTGAGCGAGCCGCAGACGCTTTCCTATGAACTGACCCGGCACATGGAGGAGTTGACGGGAGAATCCTTGGTCAGGGACGATATGGTTCTGCTGAACG
>CAZPGD010000164.1:0-4357 GCA_964585865.1 uncultured Hungatella sp.
TGCTCCGTGCTGCGCACTCCCGCAATCCTGCCCGGCATTCGGAATCCGTGGGGCCTTGCCCCACTCCTTCCTCATGTCGGGGCGGGTTGTAAAGTCTTGCGTCCACCGGCATGTAAACATGCCGTGGATGCAAGACTTTCAACCCTGGCATCATTGTATCACAGTTTTTGCTTGATTGAAAGACTTCTTTGCTATATAATAGTGGACGGCCTGTTCTGTGAAGGCCGGACGACGAAAGGAGATTTGCTTATGGGCGGCTTATTCGGGGTCGTGTCGAGACAGAACTGCACACACGAGGTGTTTTACGGGGTCGATTATCATTCGCATCTCGGCACCAGGCGCGGCGGCATGGCCACTTACGGCGCCGGCGGGTTCAACCGCGCCATCCACAACATCGAGAATTCTCCCTTCCGCACCAAGTTCGAGCGCGACGTGGAGGAAATGAAGGGAAATTACGGCATCGGCTGCATTTCGGACTATGAGCCGCAGCCCATCATCCTTCAGTCCCATCTGGGAAGCTTCGCCATCGCGACGGTAGGGAAAGTGAATAATTATGAGCGGCTGATCCGGGAACTTTACGCCGACCGCCATACCCATTTCCAGGAAATGACGAACGGGCAGGTGAACGCGACGGAACTCGTCGGAGCGCTGATCTGCCGCGAGGACAGCCTGCTGGAAGGGCTGCGCCGCGTGCAGGATACCGTGGACGGCTCCATGACGATCCTGGCCCTGACAAAGGACGGGATCTACGCCGCCAGGGACCGGCTGGGCCGGACGCCGCTGGTGATCGGCAAAAAGGACGGCGCGTACTGTGTTTCCATGGAAAGTTTCGCCTACATGAACCTGGGGTACGCGGACGAGCGGGAACTGGGGCCGGGCGAGATCGTCCGCATGACGCCGGACGGCATCGAGCAGCTGGCGGCTCCCGGCAGGAAAATGCAGATCTGTTCGTTCCTCTGGGTCTATTACGGCTATCCGCCGTCCTCCTACGAAGGGGTCAATGTGGAGGAAATGCGCTACCGCTGCGGCGGGATGCTGGCGAAGCGTGACCGGGAGGACGGCCGGATCCGTCCCGATATGGTGGCCGGCGTGCCCGATTCCGGGACGGCGCACGCGATCGGCTACGCGAATGAGTCCAAGATTCCCTTCACGAGACCGTTTATCAAATATACGCCGACCTGGCCGCGATCCTTTATGCCGACCAGCCAGGATCAGCGGAACCTGATCGCCCGCATGAAGCTTTTGCCGGTGAAGGCGTTGATCGAGGATCGGAAGCTGCTGCTGATTGACGATTCCATCGTGCGAGGCACCCAGCTTCGGGAGACGACGGAATTCTTATACCGGAGCGGGGCGAAGGAAGTCCATGTGCGGCCCGCCTGTCCGCCGCTCGTCTACGGCTGTAAATTTTTGAATTTTTCCCGGTCCAAATCGGATCTGGACCTGATCGCCCGCAGGGTGATTCTGGCCCGCGAGGGCAGCCGCACGGAGGAGACGCTCGCGGAATACACGGACCCGGAGAGCGACCGCTACCAGTCCATGTGCGGGGAAATCTGTCGGCAGCAGAACTTCACGTCGCTCCGCTACCACCGGCTGGACGATCTGGTAGAGGCCATCGGACTGCCGAAATGCAAATTGTGCACCTATTGCTTCGACGGCTGCACGGGCGGTCCGGATACGTGAGAAACGGAGCGGAAGGTGCGGTTACGGGGGAGGAAATATGGCGGAAAGTCTGTTGCATACGCCGGAAGGCGTGAGGGATATCTACAACGGGGAATGTGCCCGGAAACTGGCGGTGCAGAGCCGGATCAGCAAAGTTTTCCACCGCTACGGCTATCAGGACATTGAAACGCCCACCTTTGAGTTCTTCGACATTTTCAATAAGGAGCGGGGCAGCGTCGGTTCCCGGGAAATGTTCAAGTTTTTCGACAGGGACAACAATACCCTGGTGTTGCGGCCGGACATGACCCCGGCCATCGCCCGCTGCGTGGCCAAATATTTCATGGAGGAAACGGTTCCCGTCCGGCTGTGCTACCGGGAACGGACCTTCACCAACAACACCAGCTATCAGGGCCGCCCGAAGGAGATCACGCAGACCGGCGCGGAACTGATCGGCGACGGCTCCGCCGACGCGGACGCCGAAATGATTGTGATGGTCATAGACGCGCTGAAGGCGGCGGGGCTTCGGGAGTTCCAGGTGGAACTGGGGCAGGTGGATTTCTTTCGCGGTCTCACGGAGGAAGCCGGCATGGACGACCGCACGCGGGAGACGCTGCGGGAACTGATCGAGAATAAGAACTATTTCGGAGTGGAGGAACTTCTGTCCGAACAGGAAATGCCGGAAACGCCGAAGCGGCTGCTTTTGCGGCTGCCGGAACTGTTCGGCGGCTTTGAAATGCTGGACGAGCTGAAGGATGAAGTGACGAACGACCGTTCGCGGCGCGCCATCGAGCGCCTGAAGCAGATACGGGAGATTCTGGACTGCTACGGCCTGACGGAATATGTTTCCTGCGATCTGGGGATGCTGAGCCGCTACCGCTACTACACGGGGATCATTTTCAAGGCATATACCTACGGGACCGGTGAGTACGTCGTGACCGGCGGCCGGTACGACAGGCTGCTTTGCCAGTTCGGCAAGGACGCGGCGGCCGTCGGCTTCGCCATCGTGATCGATCAGCTGATGCTGGCGCTTTCCGGACAGCAGGTGCAAATTGAGACGGCGGGCGTGCAGACGCTTGTGCTGTACAAGCCGGAGGCCCGGCGCGACGCGGTCCGGCTGGCGGCGGAACTTCGCGGCCGCGGCGAGAATGTCTGCCTGATGCAAAAGCAGGCGGAGCGGACGCTTGAGGAGTACAGGGACTACGCGGCGCGTAACGGGATCGGAACGATGTATAATCTGGAAGAGAGCGGAACCGCGCGGCCGGAAGGAGTAAGTTTACATGAGGTACCTGACCATCGCCCTGACAAAAGGCCGTCTGGCCTATAAAACGCTGGATCTCCTCGAACAGGTGGGCGTCACCTGCGAGGAAATGAAGGATCCGAATTCCCGCAAACTGATCTTTACCAATGAGGAACTGGGGATCCGTTTCTTCCTGGCGAAGGCCAGCGACGTCCCCACCTACGTGGAGTACGGCGCGGCGGATATCGGGATCTGCGGGAAAGACACGATCCTGGAAGAGGGCAGGAAACTCTATGAGGTGATCGATCTGGGTTTCGGCAGGTGCAGGATGTGCGTCTGCGGCCCGCCGGAGGCCGCGAAGCGGCTGCTGCACCATGAACTGATCCGCGTCGCGACCAAATATCCCAATATCGCGAAGGATTACTTTTACAATAAGAAGCACCAGACCGTAGAGATCATCCGGCTGAACGGCTCCATCGAACTGGCGCCCATCGTGGGCCTTTCGGATGTGATCGTGGATATTGTGGAAACCGGCTCCACGCTGCGGGAAAACGGTCTGGTTGTGCTGGAAGAGATCTGCGGCATTTCCGCGCGCGTGATCGTGAATCAGGTGAGCATGAAGCGGGAAAACGCGCGTGTGGCGAAGCTGATCCGCGATCTGAAGGACGCTGTGGCGGGCAATTCCGAAAGAATTTAGAAAAGGGGAAAAACAATGCGAATCATTAGCTTGCGGGAGACTGCCGGGAAAAACATTCTCTCCGATCTGCTGAAACGGGACCCGAATCAGTACGGGGATTACGCCGCGGCGGTGCAGGAGATCGTAAATGACGTGAAAGCACGGAAGGACGAGGCGCTTTTCGCCTACACGAAGAAATTCGACGGGGCGGAGATTACGGCCGCTACCGTCCGCGTCACCGACGGGGAGATCGCGGAAGCGGAAGCGCAGGTGGATCCGGAACTTCTGGAAGTGATGAAGCGGGCCATGAAGAATATCCGCGCCTTTCATGAGAAGCAGGTGCGGCGCAGCTGGTTCGATACAAAACCGGACGGGACGCTTCTGGGGCAGAAGATCACGGCGTTAGAGAGCGTCGGTGTTTACGTGCCGGGCGGCCGGGCGGCCTACCCGTCGTCCGTGCTGATGAACATCATTCCGGCCGAGGTGGCCGGCGTGGAGCGGATCGTCATGGTGACGCCGCCGGGAAAAGACGGGAAAGTGAATCCGGTGACGCTGACGGCGGCGCGGCTGGCGGGGGCTTCGGAAGTCTACAAGGCGGGCGGCGCCCAGGCAATCGCGGCGCTGGCGTTCGGCACCGAGTCTATTCCCCGCGTCAACAAGATCGTGGGGCCGGGCAATATTTTCGTGGCGCTGGCGAAACGCGCCGTTTACGGGCACGTAAGCATTGACAGCATTGCCGGACCCAGCGAGATCCTGGTGCTGGCGGATCAGACGGCCAACCCGCG
>CAZPGD010000165.1:0-4342 GCA_964585865.1 uncultured Hungatella sp.
CGGCCAATATTTTCTACGTTTCGGTCTCCTGCAGACTGCTGAGGCCAATCCGGTATATATTTTCCAACTTTTATGTAGTTCCGTACGCGGTGGAAATCTCGGAATTACCTGCTGAAGTGACGGTAGTCAAACCAAGTATTTCACCAAACCCTTTCCATTCATCCTGATCCAGATTTTTATCTGCGTTTTTACTGCTGACTACCTCATGAAGAAGTTTAATAAACGGTATCATACCGGCAATTTTTTTCTTCAACTGCTCTGCAGTCTTTTCTTCCGTCCGACCTTCCGGCATTGTATCCTCCTGATTCATGAAATAATCAAAAAGAAGGCTTTGGTATCGATGCTTTAAGGAATCAATCTCAGCATCGCTGTCTGCCTGATCATCCGGCTTCTCATAAGACGATTCATCACACATCATATTTAAAAGCATACCATCGTCAGACTCACCATGATACATTACAAGAAAATTATATAAATCCTCAAAAGCATGCTGACAACACAGAACGGCAAACAGCATCTTTCTGTACCATATTCCGTCTTTTTCATCATTCAGATATTCGCCGATTTTCACATTTTTGCTGATATAAGTCAGCAGGAGATAAGCGTTAAATAACCGCTTCATAGTCCGGGGATTACAACCTACCGACGCCTGGATCAACTTCACATATGTAGCAGCACTTTGGTCCGTATTCAGATCAATGCCAACCTGTCTGAACATTTCTGCCAGGAACTGATCCACTTTATAGTGCGCTACGGGCATCTTGAACGGAACCTGGATAATTTTATCAAAAAAACTCCTGCCCTTATCCTCGCCGAGGTAATTTCCATACTTCTCCTTAACCCCTTGCGAGACTACCGCATAATCTAATCAATCGCCAGAATGAAAACACACTTGTCACAGTCCAGGAATACTTTCAAAACTTCCAGGAGTTCTACGGCCTTGCCTGGATTTAATCTGTCAAGATCGTCTATAAATACGACCACTCTGTCTTTCCCGGTCTCGGCAAGTTTCTGCTCCACGCACTTTTCAAACTCCTTCTTCAGATTATTAATTGCTTCTATCTCATCGTCCTCGCCATTCGCGAATTTATCAGCCAGTTTCTCTAATTCCTCAGCAGCCATACCGCCTATAAAATGATCAACCGTCATCATCCCGGCTTTCTTGATCGTTTTATATGCTTTCTTAAAAGTCTCGTTGATTATGGCGGCACCCTCTTCCGGTTTCAAAGCTCTGATAAGTTTTCCAAGGAACGACACTGTTAAGTCGCTCCCCATATTGAACTGAGAGTATTGCCATGTGTTGAACCAAACTGACAGCACTTTATCCCCCAGTTCTTCTTTTACCATATTCATCATGCTGGTTTTTCCGCTTCCCCAGTCCCCCTGGATCGATATTGTATAAGTCCATAACATTTCCTCCTCGTATAGAGTATTTTCTGCCCCCTCAACATTTTATTGCATCTGTTTCCTTTAGGGGATAAAAGACATTCTCTGAAAAAATGCCGATGGCATATTGCAAAGCAGTGTGCCTCCGGACGGCAAGTCCATAATAACGCGGCCGACGAAGCCGGCGCAGGAATGCGGGTTGCCAATGACAACCTTTACATCTCCGGACGGCAAAAGAGCCGCCGTCTTCATCCTGCCGTTTTTTCCGCGGACATGACGGCGACGCGCCGCTGCCGGATTCCTCTCAGCAGGGGAACGGGTCGATATTCTCATACTCGACTTCCCACTGTCCGTTTTTGGGGAAACCGGGCAGAGGGCCGCTTCCCGGATATCCGGCGGTCATCAGGGCCGCCGCCAGCAGAAGGGACCCGTTGCCCGGCAAATACAGCGGCAGGTCGCTTCGGCCTTTCTGGAAATTGTTGCCGCTGGCAACATAGACATTTTTGGCCGTGTCCGTCAGAAGCAGCTTTATCGCGTATTCCGGATCCCCCAGGCGGACCGCCGTCATGCACATAACGGCAAAATCCCAGCCCCACAGGGACGGATAATCCCATACTTCCTCCACGCGCTTCAGCGAGCGGGCCATCGTCTCCCGGTCCGTTCTGACGCTGTCGATCACACCGTAGGAACAGAGCATGGACGGATGGTCATGGGCAAATTCCCCGTATGTATCCGGACAGTTATCATGAGCCAGATAGCAGCCGTCCCGCGCCGCCATGGGGGCCATATGTTCCGCCACGTCCTTCCACTTTGCCGGGCAGTCCCGTCCCAGGCGGGCGGCCCATTTTACCGCCATCAAAAGGGTACAGCGCCAGTACTCCACCTCAAAAGCGGGGTTTTTCGTCACCATGGGCTTATGGTTCTCCTGCGCCGGAATCAGCGGGGCCAGCAGTTCATAAACGCCCCGCTCCTGATTGTAAACGGCAAAATCCGCCATAAATTCGGCCGTTTCCTCTACGAGAGGATAATATTTTTCCAGGAACTCCCGCGTGTCCGCACGCTCCCGCCCCGCAAGGTTCCAATATGCCATTTCCAGCATATAAATGATATGCGGCTGCTGCCAGACAAGAAGCGTCGCGATATTCGACGGGCTGTTCCGCGCGTCCGCCGCCACCATCTTCGGCCAGCGGGCGCCCCGGTAGCCGTTTACGGCCGCGTTGCGCCGGGCCTCCGGCAGGTGTTCCAGATACCAGCCCAGGCTGCGCTCCAAAAGCTCCGTGCGGTTCCACAGCGGCAGATGGCCCTCATGCCAGAAATACATCTCCAGATGCGCTTTTCCGTACCAGCTGTTGCAGGTGAGCCCCGTCTCCGCCGGCGGCACGGAACCCGCGGACTGGATCGCCAGCAAATACTGCGACAGGACGATGCGCCGTTCCAGTTCCGCCGCGCGGCTGTCCCTGCTCTTATGCAGATCGATCGCGCCGCCTTTCTCCCAGAATTCCCGGAAATACGCTCTGCTCGCGCAAAGCACGTCCCGCATTGTCGTTCCGTTCATGCCCGCGGGAAACTCCCCCGCCATTTCCGCGGCAGTCACATGATCCGCCGCGGCACACGGTCCGGCCGGCACGGCCGCTGTTTCCCATGCGTCTCCCGAACTTTTCGAATCCGCGGCCGCTTTGGCCTCCGCTGTCCCCGCCGCGGTCGGTGTTTTCGCAGCGTCTCCCGCGATTTTCGAACCCGCGGCCGCATTGGCCGCCGCCGTCTCCGCCGCAGCCGGTGTTTTCCCTGTGCCGTCCGCGCCTTTCAGACAAACGCCCGCTTCGGCCGGCGTTTCTCTTGCGTCTCCCGAACTTTTCGAATCCGCGGCTGCATTAGTCTCCGCCGCGGCCGGCGACAACGGGCTTTTCCTTGCAAACCCCACTGTCAGTTCGATCTCCGCGCCGCCTTGCCGGCCGCCCGCGCTCTCTACCAGGAACCGGTGCTTTCCGGCTCTCCTCATTTTCGCCCCGTGAAATACCGCCGTCACCTCATATACGTCCCGGTCCAGCGTCCGGCGCAGCGTTACGCGGTTCTCCCGCTCATCCGCGATCTCTGTCGTGTGCGCGTCCTCCCGGGTCCAGTCGCTGCCCGTTTTGTCCGCGCTGCCGTACGGGAAGGCGATTTCCACCGCCAGGCCCTTATTTAGGAGTTCCGACCGGATCGCGAAACCCACCACGTCCTTTTCCCCGGCTATGGCGGTCGTCACCCGGCAGTCCGCGCCGTCCAGACAGAAACGGCTTTCCAAGACCCCTTCATACAGCTTAAGCTCCTGGCGGATGTGGGAGATCCGCTCAAGCGTGATCGGTTTCCCCTCATACACCAGTCCGATCCGGGCCAGGTTCATTTTATGGGGATTCTGACGCAGCCAGTCATAGACCGCCTCGTTCCCCGCTTTCTTTTCCACCGCGTACCGCACCGTCCTGCCCCGGTACGGGTATTCCGTCATTTCCACCTCGTCCGGGTCATAGGCGTAACGCCCGCCGCCGGCCGGCTCCGTGTGCCACCCCCACTGGGCCATGGTGCAGAGGGGGAGCACCCGTTTATATTCCTCATAAAGCGTCTGCATCCCCGTGATATCCGCCGTATAGGCGAAATTCCCGTTACCGACAGACAAAGGCGAACTTACATCCGCCTCTGTCAAAATGGGATTATGTCTGCTCACTAACGCATAGCGATCAATAGACATCCTCATTCCCTCCATATAATCATGCTCCGGTTATAAATCACGATCCCGTTAAGCGTCCGGGGCATAAGTCTCACTCCCGCAAAGTGCCCCCGGTATAAATTACGCTCCCGTTAAGCGTCCGGAGGCATAAATCTCGCTCCAATAAGCGTCCGGGATATAAATCTCGATTCCGTAAATTGTCCGGGGCACAAATCTCGCTCCAATAAAGCGTCCGGGACTTAAATCTCGCTC
>CAZPGD010000166.1:0-4329 GCA_964585865.1 uncultured Hungatella sp.
CGGAGCAGACCGAATACTACTTCCTGTCCGGCTTCACGGCGAAGCTGGCCGGCACGGAGCGCGGCATCACGGAGCCGACGCCGACCTTCTCCGCGTGCTTCGGACAGGCGTTCCTGGAACTGCACCCGACCAAATACGCGGAAGAACTGGTGAAGCGGATGCAGATGAACGGCGCGAAAGCGTATCTGGTCAACACCGGATGGAACGGCAGCGGCAAGCGTATCTCCATCAAGGATACCCGCGGCATCATCGACGCGATCTTAAACGGCGATATCGTGGGCGCTCCCACCAAGACCATTCCGTATTTCAACCTGGAAGTTCCGACCGTGCTGAAGGGCGTGGACACCGGCATCCTGGACCCGCGCGACACGTACGCGGATCCGTCCCAGTGGGACGCGAAAGCCAGGGACCTGGCGCAGAGATTCATCAAGAATTTCGCGAAATACGAATATAACGAGGCCGGCAAGGCGCTGGTATCCGCCGGTCCGCAGCTGTAATCCGAATCACGGTTCCGTGATCCGCATACTGAACTGTACACAGTCCGCCCGGCGCGGCCCCAAGCCGCCGTCTGGCGGGCTGTGTGCTATACGTGCCCTTTTGGGGGACTTCCGTTTTGCGGCGGCGCGGTCCGTCCGGCGGCGGGAATCCGTTCTTCCACGTTAACGAAAGGAGAATCCTCATGAATACCGTTACCCTCGGCAGGACCGGCATCACGGTCAACAAAAACGGCTTCGGCGCCCTCCCCATCCAGCGCATCGCAAAGGAAGACGCCGCGCGTCTGCTCCGCAAGGCATACGACAACGGCATCACCTATTTCGATACCGCCCGCGTCTATACGGACAGCGAAGAAAAAATCGGCCTGGCGCTAAGCGACGTCCGCCATCATCTGTACATTGCCACCAAAACCGCCGCCCAAACGGCGCAAGAATTCCGGAAGGACCTGGAAACAAGCCTGACGCTGCTCAAAACCGACTACATCGACGTCTACCAGTTTCACAACCCCTCCTTCTGTCCCAAACCGGGCGGGGAGGACGGTCTCTACGACGCGATGCTTAAGGCGCGGGAGCAGGGCAAGATCCGTTTCATCGGCATCACCAACCACCGGCTCGCCGTCGCATGGGAGGCCATCGAAAGCGGACTGTACGCCACGCTCCAGTTCCCCTTCAGCTACCTGGCCACCGATAAGGATATCGCCGTCGCCAATGCCTGCCGCAGCCATGACATCGGCTTCATTGCCATGAAAGCCCTGTCCGGCGGCCTGATCACCAATTCCGCCGCGGCCTACGCCTATCTGGCGCAGTTTGACAATGTGCTTCCCATCTGGGGCGTTCAGCGCGAGTCGGAACTCGACGAATTTTTGCGTTATGTCACCGATCCGCCCGTCATGAATTCCGAATACCGGGCCGTCATTGACGCGGACCTTAAGACTCTGGCGGGCGGTTTCTGCCGCGGCTGCGGCTATTGTATGCCCTGCCCCGCCGGCATCGAGATCAACGACTGCGCCCGCATGTCCCTGCTGCTGCGCCGCTCCCCGTCGGCCGGGCACCTGTCGGAAGCCGGGCAGGCGCGGATGATGAAGATCAAAAACTGCCTGCATTGCAACCGGTGCGTTTCCAAATGCCCGTACGGCCTGAACACGCCGGAGCTTTTACGGCGGAACCTGAAAGACTATGAGGAAGTCCTGGCCGGAAAAGTCATGACGCCGACGAATTTCTGATTTCTGCAAGGTTCGGAAACAGGCATGAAAATCTGCGGCTTACAAAAAACGACCCTTCTGGATTTCCCCGGACAGGTGGCCGCCACCGTATTCTTGGGCGGCTGCAATTTCCGCTGCCCGTTCTGCCACAACGCTCCTCTGCTGGCGGCGGAAGCGGAAAGCCTGATGCCGGAAGGGGAACTGCTGGCATTTTTGGAAAAGCGCGCCCGCGTTCTGACCGGCGTATGCATCTCCGGCGGGGAACCAACCCTGTGGCCGGAGCGGCTGGAAGCGCTGATCCGCGAAATCCGCTCCCTCGGGTACCGCGTCAAACTGGACACGAACGGTTACAGACCGGACGTGCTGGAACGGCTGTGCCGGGAATCGCTGGTCGATTATGTGGCAATGGATATCAAAAGCGGCCGTAAAAACTATCCGTCCGTCTGCGGAGTCCCGGACGTCAGTCTGAGCCGGATCGAAGAAAGCGCTTCTTTTCTGATGACCGGCGGCGTTCCGTATGAATTTAGGACCACCGCGGTCCGGGAACTTCATTCCGCGGAGGATTTCACCGATATCGCGCAATGGATCGGCGGCTGCGAACGGTATTTTATCCAGGGCTTCGTGGACTCCGGACATGTTTTAAAAGAAGGCTTTTCGGCGTTTAGCCGGGCCGAACTGGAAGAATTTTTAACGATTGCGCGGCAAACCATTCCCGCCGCGCAGATACGCGGCGTCGATTCTTAAATCGCGCGGCGCCGCTTTATTATCCCCTTTTCTCCCGTTCTTCACAACGGGATCCGGTACTGCCGGGAGGCAAATGGCATTCCGGTTCCCATGACACGCGGACCGCTCCGCAAAAGCCACCGCGCGGCGCCGCGCGGTCCGCCGGCATCGAAAAGGAGGTATGCTATCATGCGCATTTACCGGGTATCCGACGAAACCGCCGTCAGCCGAATCGCGGCGGAACGCATCGCGCGGCAGATCCGCGAAAAACCGGACAGCGTTCTTGGTCTGGCCACCGGCTCTACCCCCATCGGCACGTACGACATTCTCGCCGATCTCTATCGGGAAGGGCGGCTTGATTTCTCCCGTGTCCGGACCGTCAATCTGGACGAATACCGGGGGCTTTCCGGGCAGGACCGGCAAAGCTATTCCCGCTTTATGCGGGAGCACCTGTTTCTCCGCGTCAATATCCGGCCGGAGAATACCCACATTCCCGACGGGACCGCGGACGACGCGGACGCGGAATGCCGGCGCTACGAGGAACTGATCGACTCCCTGGGCGGCATCGACCTGCAGCTGCTGGGCCTGGGCCGCAACGGCCATATCGGTTTTAACGAACCGGCGGACTTCTTCGCGAAAACCGCGCACTGCGTGGATCTGGCCCCCGATACCATTGCCGCCAACCGACGCTTCTTTACGCGGGAGGAGGACGTGCCCCGCCAGGCATACACCATGGGCATCGGTACGATCATGCGGGCCAGGAAAATCCTGCTGCTGGTCAGCGGTCCCGAAAAGGCGGAAGCGCTCTGCCGGACCCTGTACGGTCCGGTAACGCCCCGGCTGCCGGCTTCCATCCTGCAGTTCCACCCGGATGTGACCGTCCTGGCCGACGAGGCCGCGCTCGGCAAATGCGGCTGTACGGAGCGGGAGCGGCCGGCATAAGCGCTTCCCGCCGCGATCCTCCCAATATATGTCCTGTGTGTCCCACAACCAAAAAACTGTATCGCGGGCAAATATTTCAGACAATACGATAATAAACCACTTTTCCACACAAAAAAAATAGTAAATATCACAACAGTTCCACAAATGTACGGAATCCTTCGAATCGGTTTTCCGTCCGCATTACAAGTAAAATATTGTGATTTTTACAGCCTTTCCTTTGTTCCGGATTTGACATATGGATTTTTGTTCATTATAATATACGCAACATTTGTCATTCAGAATATCCGTACCGGTTTCCTGACAAACCAGGAATCCCCGAGGAATGAAGGAGGTATCGTTATGGAAAAGGAAAAGAAGAAAACAGGCGGCGGCGCGCTGCTGGGCGCGGCGTTTATCATGGCCACATCGGCGATCGGCCCCGGTTTCCTGACGCAGACCGCGCAGTTTACCGGGACGCATAAGGCCAGTTTCGGCTTCGTCATTCTGGCGTCGATCATCCTGGCCGCAATCGCCCAGATCAATATCTGGCGCGTGCTGTGCGTTTCCGGTCTCCGCGGGCAGGATGTCGCCAACAAGATCCTTCCCGGTCTCGGCTATGTGGTATCGTTCATGGTCGCGCTCGGCGGCCTGGTATTCAACATCGGCAATGTCGGCGGCGGCGGGCTCGGCTTCAATACGCTGCTGGGGATTCCCACCAAGGTGGGCTGCGTCCTGGCGGGCGTGATCGCCATCGCGGTATTCCTGATCAAGGACGCGAAATCGGCCATGGATAATTTCGCGAAGATCCTCGGCGGCATCATGATCGTAGTCATTTTCGGGATCATTATCGTCGTGAAACCGCCCATCGGCGAGGCGATTGTCAACACGTTTGTCCCGTCGACCGGTTACAAGCCCCTGATTCCCGCCATCATCACCCTGCTGGGCGGCACCGTGGGCGGCTACATCACCTTCTCCGGCGCCCACCGTCT
>CAZPGD010000167.1:0-4276 GCA_964585865.1 uncultured Hungatella sp.
ACATTCGGAATCCGCGGGGCCCCTGCCCCGCTGCTTCCTCATGTCGGGGCGGGTCATAAAGTCGTACATCCACCGGCATGTAAACATGCCGTGGATGCACGGCTTTTGACCCTGGCATCATCAAAGTTCGATTTCAGAATTTCCGCGAATTCTTCTATGTAAAAGCCGGAATTGTCCTTTTTCCAGACTGCGCAGTAATTTCGCCGGATCGGTTTTCCGCCGCGGCACAGGGGAAGAGAGGCGATCGTTTCCTTAAATTGCAGGGGCGGGCCGCCGCCTTCCACGGGCAGGAAACCCTTGCCGCCTACCACCATGAGCCGCGCTTCTTCCAGATTTTCCGCAAACAGGAACTCGCCGGAAATGCCGTAGATTTCCCGGTAATAGCTTTCTTCCGTTTCCCGCTGCCCCTGCGAGGCCACCAGAATGCAGGGCGTGTGCCGCAGATCGCCGGCATTGATCGCGTTCAGGGCGGCAATGGGGTTCCGCGCCGAAATTTCGATCCGGCACCCGGTCTCGGACAGGATCATATTGACATATTCATCGGAAAACGCGCGGCGCTGATCGTTCAAAACGAGATCCACCTCGTCGGAACGGAGCAGATCGTACAGATCCTCGTGATTGCCGCTTTTTATTTCAATGGAAAGATCGGGGTGCTTTGCGGAAAATTCCGCGACGGCCTGTTGGAACTCCGCGCCGCCATAGCCTTTGAGATAGCCGATGCGCAGGGAAAAATCGTTTCCGCGGGCAATGCGCGCGGTTTCCCGGCAGAGCCGGTCGAAGTCCGCCGTCAGCACCAGACTTTGCCGATAGAAATGCTCCCCCGCGGGTGTCAGCGAAAAATGGCGGTTCCCCCGTTTCAGAAGCGTTACGCCCAGTTCCCGTTCGAGCGCCTGCACCTGCTGGGAGATTGCGGACTGGGAGATATAACATTCCTCGGCTGCCTCGGTGAAGCTGCCCAGACGGACGACAGCTTGAAAATATCGGATTTGCTTTAACATAGACGCCGCCTTTTATAATGAGTCAGGGTGATGCCGGGGCCAAATGGTATTTTGTCCCCTGTGATACACGGATTTTCCTCCGGCAGTTTCCCGGGCGGGATAAGCCGGAAACGGATAAGGAGATAACGCGGCCGGCGCGCCCGTCCCGGCACGGTCCGGTTTTAAATAAGACCGGCATGGCGAAAACATTCGCCTCTGCCGGTCTGTTGCCGCTTACGGAAGCGGACGGTACGGTCCGCGGATCCGCGGCGGCGGAAATTCGCGCGTTTTTTTGCGGCTGTGTTTATCCCAGCGCGATCAGGGGATCGCCGGCGCAGATGGCCAGGGAAGAGATTACGTACAGGACCACGCCGTCCCGGGGCGCGAAATATTCTCCCACGACATTGGCGAAGCAGTCGCGGATTTCACCGACTTTCTGTCCTTTTACAACCTTTTCCTCCAGGCCGACGCAAGGGTACCAGCAGCCGGTCTGTTCCGCGTTCACGCCGGCCATGGGCTGGCAGAGAACCGCGTCGTCGTTGGGAACCGCTTCGCCGGAGATAACGCCGAGCATTTTGAGGACGTTCTCTACGCCGTTCATGTACCGCGTAACTTCCGCCTCGCTCCAAAGGCCGCAGTTTCCGATTTCCGCCAGGAAACCGGGCACGCCCATGGTTGCCGCGCAGCCGAAGGTGCCGTTGGCGGATGTGGACGGGCAGATGTATTTGACGCCCACGGCTTTGGCGCCCGCCAGGGCCATGGCTTTCTGCTCTTCGCTTCCGCCAAGCACGGAGTAGATTACGAAAGGCGTCAGGGCCTCGTGAATGTCACCGCCGTGGAGATCCATATAGAAGTCCGCCTGCGTGAAGAGCTCGTTGGTGATGGTATAGGCGATGCGCTGGGTCACGGTGCCGGTGGCCAGGCCGGGGTATTCCCGGTTCAGGTTCTTGCCGTCGTAGGGGCCCACGTACTGCATTTTGGCAAAGAACGCGGGGGTATTGACCGGATGGACCACGGCCACACGGCCGCGCACATCCTGCGGCATCAGTTTTCCGGCAATGCGGATACTGGTTTCCACGCCGGGGTACTCGCCGCCGTGCGTACCGCCGGTAATGACGACGGTCTTGCCGGGTTTGGCTCCGTTGATCAGCGTCGCGGGCATTTTTACCGGCGTGCCGGGTACTTCCAGATAGCCCCGGACCTTGGTTCCGGGCGCGGCGCTGAGCGCGCCGACGGTAAACAGATCAGACATGGTTTTTTCCTCCTTATGGATTTTAAATGGAAGCGAAGGGGTTAAAGGGTTCTCCTGTGGCTTCCTCGACACAGCGGAAGAGGGTCTCGTTGGTCTGCGGAATTTCGTAGATCATATGGAAGAACTCCCGGCGCCGTTCTTTGGGGAAGCGGTCGTAACTCTGCTGAATGATCCAGCGGCCGTAGTAGTAGCAGGGATAGTAAAGCTTTTTATAGGGATTCGAGAAATAACGGAAGGTATTGCCGGCCTCCACCTCGCCGTACCAGCCGTCTTTCGTCATGTAGTGCAGCACATCCTCACGGCTCATTCCCTCTACGTTGTAGAAGAAATTCGCGTTCTCCTGCAGCATCCGCTGCAGATCCAGAATCTTTTTGGCCAGTATGATTTCCTGCTTTTCCCCGGGTTCAAGTTCGGGGGTGTCCTCTTCGTCGGTGTCCCATCCCAGGAAATTGGATCCGACCTCCGGCGCGCCCTCAAACAGGCAGTTCGTGGGGCCGTCGCAAAGGTAGAAAGCCGCCTCCATGGGGAGTTTTCCCTGTTGGAAAAGATGATCCCAGAGGGTGTAATAGGTGTGGTGGCCGGGATATGCCTCGTGTGTCAGGATGCAGGCAAACGTGGGCGTGTTCCAGGGGCGGTCGATATTGAACGACAGACGGCCCCGGAAATCGCCCAGGTACTCGGACAGGCCGCTCCAGTAGACGCCGCGGACGCCGTTGACGGATTCGATATTCTCGGTATCGGGAAGTTTCATGACACGTTCGGCCGCGGAACGCCGCGCCAGGGCGATATAGCGGCCGGCGATTTCCGTCACCTGTTCGGAGGGGATACGCTTGTCGTCCTGCCAGGCGGCAATTTTTTGGGCGACGGTGCCCCGGTAGCCCAGATCGGTTAAAGCCTTGTCTACGGTTTCGGAGAGTTTCAGAAAATTCTCCCGGGGGATCTCCCGGAGTTCACACTGCTGAACGTCCCGAATGGCGTCCCGGTAGGAGACATTGTCCCCCGCCATCACGCGCGCCAGGGTGCCGTACGCGGTCATGGTGCCGCGCATGTAGGTTCCGGCGTGGCCAGGCACGTCCCGGATCTCCTTTTTCACTTCCTCGACGGCGCGCTGTACGTCGTCGAGCGTTTTTAAGGTAGGGGGCGTGTGGCTGTAATTGGCGGTCATGGGGATCTCATTGAATTTTTCTTCGGCGATCTTGCTGATGCTGGCGGTGATGTCAACGATTTTCACCGCCGTTTCCGGATTGGTCCAATACATGACAGACATGGATTTTCACGGTCCTTTCTATGGTTTCCTCCGCGGCCGTTCCGCGGAACGATATGCTTACTATACCGCCGCCCGGCGCGTCTTGTCAAGAGGATTGCCGGGCGAAAAACGGGGAAAAAACCGCTTGCATTTCCCATCCGGATTTGCTAAAATAAAAGTCCGTGACACATCAATCCTTGCTCCCGAAACTGAAAGCGGGGGCCAGAGACCAGAAGGAGGCAAGAGACTGTGAACAAATACGAATTAGCGGTTGTTCTTAGCGCAAAACTCGAGGATGAAGAGAGAGCCGCGGCCATGGAGAAGATACAGGGTTATATCACCCGGTACGGCGGAACCGTGACCAACGTGGATGAATGGGGCAAGAAAAGACTGGCCTACGAGATCCAGAAGATGAAGGAAGGCTTCTACTATTTCATCCAGTTCGAGGCGGAGCCGACATGTCCCGGCGAACTGGAATCCCAGGTTCGCATCATGGAGCCGGTTATCCGATATCTTTGCGTAAGACGGGACGCGAAGTAAGGAAAGAGTGGTTATATGAATAGAGTCATATTGATGGGCAGATTGACAAGGGACCCCGAAGTCCGCTACTCGCAGGGCGAACGCTCCATGGCGATTGCCAGGTACACGCTGGCGGTGGACCGCAGAGGACGCAGGAACCAGAATCAGGACGGCGGCGAGCAGCAGCAGACGGCGGATTTCATTCCCTGCGTGGCATTTGACAGAGCCGGTGAATTTGCCGAGAAATATTTCCGTCAGGGCATGAGGGTCCTCGTGTCCGGA
>CAZPGD010000168.1:0-3121 GCA_964585865.1 uncultured Hungatella sp.
GGGCGGCAACGCCGACTGGGACTGGGAACTTTATAAAACGGAAAACGGAGAATGCGTTCTGTTCGAGCAGTACGGCCCCGGATGCATTTACAATTTTGTGCAGCACCGGTACATCGCCAGTCCCGAGCCGACGTTCCGTTTTTATTTTGATGGAGAGAAAACACCCCGTTTTACCATCCGGCCTTCGCAGTTCGGGGAGAAATATCCGTTTATCGATCCCTTGGCCGGAAAGTTCATCGGACCGATTCTGGGCAATGAGATTCGCGTTGTGAGGAGTTTTGTGCCGATGCCGTTTCTGTCTTGCTGCCGCATCACATCGGACATTCCTCTTTACGGGAACAGCGCGCCCGGCGGCGGCTGGGGTCATGTGGTTTATCATACCTATACCGGAGAGGTTCCGGCGAAGAGCTTTGATCCGGCGGATTCCCGCTATCGGGAGCTGGCGGAGCGTTATTCGCAGATCGGCACAAACCCGCTGCGGCTGCGGCAGAAGGAACGGGTTCTTTCTACGGAGCTTCATTTAGGAAGCGGAGAGGGACGGGAAGTCCTGCGCGACGGACAGGCGGGTACGGTGACGGCGATCCGGATCCGCACGGCGGACTACGCCAGAGAGGATCTGCGCAATTTGTGGATTCTGGCCCGATGGGACGGACATCCGCAGTGGGACGTCGAGATTCCGTGGGGCTGTCTGTTCTCCAATGAAGTAGGACACCATGGCGTCTCCTACCTGTACGCGGGAATGGACGCGGAGGGCGGCTACTATTGCTTTTTCCCGATGCCGTACGGAAAATCGGCGGAAATCCGGATTGAAAACCGGGGAGAGCGGGACATTGAGCTGGATTCGGTTTCCATCGAACGTACCCGGGAGTTCCGAAATCTGTATCAGGACGGCAGATTCGGATATTTTATGAACGCGCCCTATTATCCGAAAAAGAACACGCACGGCGCGGACAGTCTCATTGCGGATATCTCCGGAATTTCGGGGCATGTGGCCGGCTCGGTCATTACCGGATATCCGATTTCGGAAGGGGATCCTGCCAGCTGCGAGGGAGACGTCCGGGTTCATTTCGACGGAATCCGTACGCCGCAGATCGAGAGCGACGGGAGCGAAAGCTATTCGAGTTTCGGATGGGGATTCTGCAGTCCGCCGCAAACTTCTCCCATAAGCGGCTACGACGGGGAGAAACCGCTCGTCCATAAGGACTGGAGCATGACGAGGCAGCTTGCGGGAGACTGCTATCCGTTTTATGACGGCGTGCGCTTCGGCATTGAATCCTTTGGCAATAACGATCACGACATGTACCATTCCGGAGCGGTTCTGTTCTACGGGAACCGGAAGTCCGTACAAAAGGAGCTCTGCGTTTATGAGGACGCGGAGGAGACCATGACCGGCTGTTTTGAAGGCGACGACGATCATGTTCCGGTCACGCTGTCCGGCACGCGGGGCAAACCGGTTGAATTCCGGGTTCCGGTCCGGGGAATGGCCGAAATAACGCTGCGGAGGGTGAGCGATCAGCTGGAAGGCCGACAGAAGGCCTCCGTTTATCTCGACGGGGAAAAGCTTGAAAAGCCCTGGTACGTTGCGGATCATAATCCGTACAAACGCTGGCTGGAGGACGAATATACGATACCGGCGCCGGCATGGGCCGGAAAGGACGTCATAACGGTCCGCATCGTGCCGGAATCCTGCGGCGGAAAGACATCGTTCAACCAGTTCGGACTGAAGATATTCGGCCGGACGGAATTATAAAAAACAGGAGGTATTTCAGGAATGAAGCGTTCGCTTGACGAAGTGGATCTTCAGAGTTACAACGCGGGTCCCTCCCCGCTGGAAACGACGGGGAAACCGGTGGCTCTCAGAAAGGGAGGAACGGAGACCGCGGACGAAAATTCGTTCTCTCTGGACGGTTCATGGGATTATCTGACAATGGAGGAGACGCCGGAGGAGGACAGCTGGAAAGACGGCTTCACAGGAGAGGTTCCTTCCGAGGTTCATAAGGCGCTTTTTGAGGCGGGCCGGATTCCGGACCCGGTTGTGGGACGAAATCAGGACATCGCCCGGGAGTATTCGTTTAAGACATGGTGGCTTCGGAAAAAATTCCGTTTTTCTCCGGTCCCGGGGCAGTCCTACCGGCTGTCCTTTGAGGGAGTTGCGGACCGCTGCACGGTATGGATGAACGGACAGGAACTGGGGTCGCATCGGGGAATGTTCGGAGGGCCGGACTTTGACGTGACGGAGACGCTGCGGCAGGATAACGAGCTGATTGTGAAGCTGGAACCGATTCCCTGCCGGCAGAAAGATGAAATTGACAATCCTTTATGGCGGGACAGCTTGGGATTTATCGTCCGGTCAGAATCGTGCAGGTTCCGGCGGCGGAAGTGGAACGGCCTTTTGTTTTCACACGCGATCTGGAGCAGGGCCGGGCCGGCATGACCGTGGACGTCACTGCTTCCGCAGAGACCGGCGCGGAAATCGAGATTACCGTTTCTCCGCAGAATTTCGAAGGAGAAACATACTATTGTACGGAGTCCGTCGCGCTTGCGAAAGGGTGTCAGACGCTGCGGTATGAGTTCACGATTCCGGATGCCAGGGTCTGGTGGCCCAATGATCTGGGCGAACCGAATTTGTACCGGGTTTCGGTTGCGTGCCGGGCGGGAGAGTCGGTTTCCGCCGCGTCCTGTCTGTTCGGGCTCCGCACGGTTCACATGGACCCGCTTCCGGAAGGGCCGGATGAAAAAACCTACAACTGGTCGTTCGTAATCAACGGCAGGAAAGTGTTTATCAAAGGGACCAACTGGTGTACGATCGACGCGCTTCTTGACCTCAGCAGGGAGCGCTATGACCGGTTCCTTTCGCTTGCCAGGGCGCAGCATCTGCAGCTGTTCCGCGCATGGGGAGCGGGAATGCCGGAGACCGATGATTTTTACGAGCTGTGCAGCGAGTACGGAATCATGATTCTGCAGGAGTGGCCGACCGCGTGGAACAGCCACAAGGTACAGCCGTTCGACATTCTGGAAGACACCGTCCGCAGGGCGACGAAGCGAATCCGCAGCTTTCCGGCGCTTGTCATGTACGGGGCCGGCAATGAATCGTCGGATCCTTTCGGCGAGGCCATCGATA
>CAZPGD010000168.1:3131-4261 GCA_964585865.1 uncultured Hungatella sp.
GCGGCCGTTCCACAGAGGCGAACCGTGGGGCGGAAGCAGGCACGATTATTACGGATACTGGGGCGACGGACATGTCGACCATCATCTGAACGCCACGAGCCGGTTCTGGGGCGAGTACGGGTATGCAAGCGTTCCCTCTTATGAAACCTTCCTTCGCTATATGCCGAAGGAGAGCCTGTATCTCAGCCCGGAGGAGAATCCGGATTTCATTAAGCATACGCCGACCTTCGGCCGTCAGGACGACATTTCGCACATCGTGCAGTCCGCGCGTTATTTTATCCCCAGAGGGGCGGACTGGAAGACGTTTATCACAGCCTCGCAGATGATTCACGCGCTCGGGGTTCGCCGCGTCATCGACCGTTCCCGGGCGATGGATCCGGAATGCGCGGGCGTGGTATACTATAAGATGAACGACAACAATCCGGCGGTTTCGTGGTCCTGCGTGGATTATTACGGCGTTCCAAAGATCGCGCATTATGTATTTCAGGACAGTTATGAGCCTCTGCGCGCGTGTGTGCTGTTTGAGAGAACCGCCTACCATACCATTCCCGCGCGGCTGCCAGTCTATCTGCTCGATGATGCGGGAGACTTGCCGGAGAGCGGATGGCAGGTCCGGATCAAGGCGTACGGAGGAGACCTTCGCTGCATTAAGGAAACGGTTTTCGACCGGTTCCCGGAGAAGCGGAACGGGCGTCTGCTGGGTCAGTTTATTTTAGACCAGGAGCAGACCGATACGACGCCGCTTCTGGTCGTCAGCGATCTTCAGATCGGGGACGCCTTAATCAGCCGCAGTTTCTATTTCAGCAACTTTGAGCAGGAGCGCGGCTGCATGTTCAATCTGCCGAGAGCGTCCGTGAAGGTAAGTACCGGGCAGGGCACGGTTACAATGCAAAACGTCGGAAAGGTTCCGGCCGTCGGTGTGATGCTGCGTGTGCCCGGAAAGGATTCGAAGACGGTTTATTCCGATAACTTTCTGTGGATTGAGCCGGGCGAGGAGAAGACGGTCGAAGTATCGGGAGCCGGTCCGGAAGAGGTTGTGCTGGAAGGACTGAATCTTTTGTAAGTGTAATTACAATTGATTTTTCATAAGACGGAAGCCGATCTGAAAACCAGCGTAAACGATTACCGAT
>CAZPGD010000169.1:0-4203 GCA_964585865.1 uncultured Hungatella sp.
CTTCGCCGCCAGCAACGACGCGATGGCCCGCAATGACATCAAGGCCAGCACGGTCATGGCACTGCCGGGGCCCATCATGCAGATCTGTTTGAATACCGGGCTGACGCTGGTGGTATTCATCGGCGCCTACCGCGTCAATAACGGACAGATGCAGCCCGGCGTGATCCTGGCGTTCCTGACCTATTTCAATCTGATCCTGCAAAGCGTGATGGCGATCAACCGGATCTTTATGATGATCAGCAAGGCGGCGGCATCCGCCAACCGCATCGACCGGATCCTGCAGGCGCCGGAGGATCAGCGCGTCTTAAGCGAAGAGGAAGCGAAGAAGCCGTCCGGCGACGAATTCATCCGTTTCGAGCATGTCGGGTTCAGCTACGGCGAAAAAGGGAGCGCCGGCGCGGAGGCGTTTGCCGGTCTGGAGAGGGAGAAATGCCTGGACGATATCGATTTTGCCATCCGTAAAGGGGAGAGTTTGGGGATCATCGGTCCCACCGGCTGCGGCAAAACCACGATCATTAACCTTCTGATGCGGTTCTACGACGCCACGGACGGCGGCGTGTTCGTGGACGGGAAAGACGTGCGGTCCTATCCGAAAGACGAACTCCACCGCAAGTTCGGCGTGGTCTTCCAAAACGATATGGTATTTAACGATACGCTGAGGCGGAACATCAGCTTCGGCCGCGATCTGACGGAGGAGGAACTGGTGCGCGCCACCGAGGATGCCATGGCGGCGGAATACATCGCCGGTCTGGACAACGGCCTCGACTATGTGGCGGACATCAAGGGCGCCAACCTGTCCGGCGGGCAGAAGCAGCGGCTCCTGATTTCCCGGGCCCTGGCGGGGAACCCGGAGATTCTGGTGCTGGACGATTCCTCATCGGCTCTGGACTATAAGACGGACGCTTCCCTGCGGAAAGCGATTTTTGAGCATTACAAAGGATCCACGGTGATCCTGATCGCGCAGCGCGTCAGTTCCGTTATGGGCATGACGAATATTCTGGTCATGGATAACGGACGCTGCATCGGGTACGGGAACCATGAACACCTGCTGAAAACCTGCCCGGAGTACCGGGAGATTTTTCAGACGCAGATGGGCGCGCTTGCATGAGAGGAGGAGAGGACAATGCCGGGACGCGGTGATCGGGGCGGAAAAAAGGAAAAGCCCAGGGACGCGAAAGGGACGCTTCGCCGTATTTTGTCCTATTTGAAAGATTTTGCTTTTGTGGTGGTGATCATGACGATTCTGGCGTTCGCCAGCAATATCGGGAATCTGCTGGGGCCGAATTTCGCCGGAAAGGCGATTGACGCCGCCGCGGCGGGAGTCGGGAAAGTGGATTTCCATGTGGTGTACTATTACGGGGGCTGTATGCTGGCGGCCTATCTGTTCAGCGGGATCCTGACTTTCATCGTCCATATCGGCATGATGCGGGTCAGCCGCCTGGCGGCGAAAAAGATGCGCAAGGATGTCTTTGACAAGCTGATGCTGCTGCCGGTGGGATTTTTCGACCGCAACCAGGCCGGGGATATCATCAGCCGTGTCAGCTATGATATCGACGTGGTCAGCACCAGCCTCTCTACCGACGTGGTGCAGATCATTACCAGCGTGGTCACGGTGACGGGATCGTTCCTGATGATGTGCGTGATCTCCCTGCCGATGGTGGTCTGTATGCTCGTCACCATACCGGCCGCCATCCTGTACACCCGCTACATGGGCCGAAGGACCCGGCCGCTGTATTCGAAGCGCAGTGCCTCCTACGGACGGATGAACGGCTTCGTGGAGGAAATGTTCTCAGGACAGAAGACGATCCTGGCCTACGCCCACGAGGACGGGGTCTGCGACGAGTTCAGCGCCATCAACCACGCGGCGGCGGACGCTTACCGGGACGCGGACTCGCTGGGCATGACCATGGGGCCGACAATCGGCTTTATCAGCAACCTGGGCCTTTCCCTGATTGGACTGGTGGGCGCTCTGTTCTATCTGTGGCGGGTCGTGGATCTGGGCCAGATTTCCTCCTTTGTGCTGTATTCGAGAAAATTTTCCGGCCCGATTAACGAGATCGCCAATATCATCAATGAGATCTATTCGGCTCTGGCCGCGGCGGAGAGGGTGTTCCGCCTGCTGGATGAGCCGGAGGAAGTAAAGGATATCTACGGCGCCAAAGAACTGACCGAGGTCAAAGGCGACGTGGAGATGAAACACGTGTCGTTCGGCTATGTGCCGGGCAAGACGATCCTGCACGATCTCGATCTGAAGGCCAACCCGGGCCAGACCATTGCCATTGTCGGGCCCACGGGCGCGGGCAAGAGCACGATCATAAATTTGCTGATGCGCTTCTATGACGTGGACGGAGGGGCCATTTACGTGGACGGCAACGAGATCCGGACCGTGACGCGGGACAGTCTGCGGCGGACTTACGCCATGGTGCTGCAGGACACTTGGGTCTTTTCGGGGACAATCTATGACAATATCGCCTACGGCAAGGAAAACGCCACCATGGAAGAGGTGACGGCCGCCGCGAAAGCCGCGCGGATCCACAATTACGTGATGCGGCTGCCGGACGGCTACCGGACCGTGATCAGCGAGGACGGCGGCAATATCAGCAAGGGGCAGAAACAGCTCCTGACGATTGCCCGGGCCATGCTCTACGATACCCACATGCTGATTTTGGACGAGGCGACCAGCAACGTGGACACCAGCACGGAGCGGCAGGTCCAGCAGGCCATGCGTCGCCTGATGGCGGGAAAAACCTGTTTCGTGATCGCGCACCGCCTGTCCACGATCCAGAATGCCGATAAGATCCTGGTGGTGGATCACGGGGACGTGATCGAGCAGGGGACCCATGAAACGCTGATGGCGCAGAAGGGATTCTACTATAAACTGTACGCTTCGCAGTTTGAATAAATATCGAAAAGTTCCGGACGGCGGGTCAGAAGCGGCCCGCTGTTCTCCGTTCCTTTACGAAGCGGATGAATGTGTCCACGGCGGCGGAGGCGCGGCCGGGGCAATAAATAAACCCCACGGTCCGTTTATGGATCCGGGCGTCCGTTTTTACCTGGACCAGCCGTCCGGACGCGAGGTCGTCTTCGACGAATTCCCGGATCACGCAGCCGATGCCGAGGCCGATCCGCGTAAACTCAATCAGCAGATCCATGGTGGTCACTTCCAGGAGATTATTGGCCTCGATGTGATTGACGGCCATATAGTCGTCAATGTAGCGGCGGGTGACATTTTCCCGGTCCAACAGCATCACATTGCCCGCCTGGAACACATCGGCGCCGGCGCCTTCCCGCAGCCGCAGGTTTTCCAGATAGCGGGGAGTTGCCGCGAAAATGTCCCGGATATCCTTTACGGGAATAAATTCCAGGTCGCGCAGGGAGTCCGGTTCTGCCACCAGACCGATGTCGATGCGCTGCTCATCCAGCATGGACAGGGTATGGGTGGTGGACTGGCTCTCGATGGTGATCTTGATATGCGGGTAGCGCTCGATGAACGTTTTCAGATAATCGAGCATGATGAAGCGGCAGAGCGTGTTGCTGACGCCGATGCGGATATGCCCCATGTGGAGATCCTTAAAACGGCGCAGTTCCTGCTCGCCCAGGGACAGTTCCGCAAACGCCTTGCGGGTATGGTCATAGAGGACCGCGCCTTCCTCCGTCAGCTGCACGCCGCGCGAATTGCGCGTAAAGAGGACCGTGCCGAGACTGTCCTCCAGCTTGCCGATGGCCTTGCTGATGGCCGGCTGGCTGATGTAGAGTTCCCTGGCGGCCCGGGAGATATTGCCGCTTCGGGCTACTTCATGGAAAATCCGGTACTGGGAGAGGTTCTGCTCCATATTGCGCCTCCTTAATTAATCCTTTGGGATGTTTGCCGCGCGGGATTGTCCGCGATCCTGCGGCGAATGTTCTGCGCGCGGGAATCGTCCGCGATCCTGCGGCGAATATTTTGCGCGCGGGAACCGTCCGCGATTCTGGAGCGAATATTTTGCGCACGGGAACCTTCCGGATGATTCCGCGGCGGATGTCTTGCGCATGGGGGGCCGGACGATCCGCGGCATAACCTGTCTTTATATCATATATTCGTATTATGTATTTCTATTATAGCAGCGTCTGTGATAGAATACAAACACTTTGATGATGCCAGGGTCAAAAGTCGGAATCCGCGGCATGTTTACATGCCGGCGGATGAAGGACTTTATGACCCGC
>CAZPGD010000170.1:0-4172 GCA_964585865.1 uncultured Hungatella sp.
TCCCTGCCCCTGCGGCAGCGGAAAGAAGTACAAGCAGTGCCACGGCCGCCTGCAGAAGTAAAGAGCGGGCGCGGGGCGGCCGGGAACGGCATACGGCGGACATGGAGTTTGGTGAGCCGCGCGGCTGGAAATGGCAGCGGGAAGCGCGGCAGCGGATGTGCCCCGGGAACGGCTGGCGAAACGCGGCGGTGAGCGGCGGACAGGAAAAATCATGATAGAAAGAGGGTGACACGATGGTTGAACTTGATCAGTTTAAGTATATGTTATCGACGTTTCAGAAACCATTAGTGGAAGTGAGGGATTCACTTTGACCTGGACGGCAAGATGAGACGGATCGCCGAACTCGACCGTTCGATGGAGGAGCCGGGATTCTGGGACGACCCGGACCGCTCCGCCAGACTCGTGAAAGAAGCGAAGAATCTGAAGGATACGGTTGAACGGTACCGGAAGCTGGAAAGCCAGTATGAGGATATCGGGCTGATGATCGAGATGGGAAACGAGGAGAACGATCCCGACGTAGTTCCCGAAGTCCAGGAAATGATCGACGAATTTAAAAACGGGCTGGAGGAACTGCGCATCAGCACGCTGCTTTCCGGCCAGTATGACAGCTATAACGCCATCCTGCGCCTAAACGCGGGCGCGGGTGGAACCGAGTCCTGCGACTGGTGCGGGATGCTGTACCGGATGTATTGCCGGTGGGCGGATAAGAAGGGATATACCACGGAAGTGCTGGATTTCCTCGACGGGGAGGAGGCCGGCATCAAGTCGGTGACGCTGCAGATCAACGGGACCAATGCCTACGGCTATCTGAAATCGGAGCACGGCGTTCACCGTCTGGTTCGCATTTCCCCGTTCAACGCGGCGGGGAAACGGCAGACTTCTTTCGTATCCTGCGATGTGATGCCGGATATTGAGGAGGATCTGCATGTGGAGATTGACCCGGACGATCTGCGGATCGATACGTACCGTTCCAGCGGCGCCGGGGGCCAGCATATCAATAAAACTTCATCAGCTGTCCGCATTACCCATATTCCCACCGGGGTGGTGGTCCAGTGCCAGAACGAGAGGTCGCAGTTCCAGAACAAGGACAAGGCCATGCAGATGCTGAAGGCCAAGCTTTTCATTTTGAAGCAGCGGGAGAACGCGGCCAATCTGTCCGATATCCGCGGAGACGTGGCGGACATCGCCTGGGGCAGCCAGATCCGCTCCTATGTGCTTCAGCCCTATACGATGGTAAAGGATCACCGGACCAATGAGGAGGTCGGGAATGTCACCGCGGTTCTGGACGGGGACATCGATCCGTTCATCAGCGCGTACCTGCGGTGGAGCCGTCTGGGAGGAGAAAAGAAATAGAAAACGCGCCTTGCGGGTTTTCTGTTGCCATAAAAACGGTCGCGTGCCGGGCGCGCGGCGGGGAGTGGTATGGGAGAGCAGAACAAGTATTATGTGGTGACGAAAAAAGCGGTGCCGGAAGTCCTGCTGAAAGTGGTGGAGGCCAAACGGCTGCTGGAGTCCGAGAAGGCGGAAACCGTTCAGGAAGCCGCCGAGAGCGTGGGGATCAGCCGCAGTTCGTTCTACAAGTACAAAGACGATATTTTTCCGTTTTACGATAACGCGAAAGGGAAGACGGTGACGTTTGTAGTCATTATGGATGATGTGCAGGGCCTTTTGTCGGATCTTCTGCATGTGGTAGCGGACTGCAGGGCCAATATCCTGACGATCCACCAGAGCATCCCGGTAAACGGCGTCGCGACCCTGTCGCTGAGCGTGGAAGTGCGCCCGGACACGGGAGACGTTTCCGCCATGGTGGAAGAGATGGAGGGAATGGAAGGGATCCATTCCGTAAAAATAATATCCAGGGAGTAGATCAAAATGGTGTATGCGGCGATTATGGGTTACGGAACCATCGGTTCCGGAGTCTATCAGGTGCTTTCAAAAAACCGGAAGAAGATAGCTGCGGCGGCGGGACAGGAGATTGAGGTGAAATATGTGCTGGATCTGCGGGATTTCCCGGGGGATCCGGCCGAGGATAAGATTATCCGCGATGTGTCACGGATCGTGAACGATCCGGAAGTGAAGCTGGTAGTGGAGACAATGGGCGGGCTGGACCCGGCTTACCGGTTCGTAAAGGCATGTCTGGAAGCGGGAAAGCACGTGGCCACTTCGAACAAGGCGCTGGTGGCGGCCTACGGGACGGAACTTCTGGCCGTCGCGAAAGAAAACCGGGTGAATTTTCAGTTTGAGGCCAGCGTGGGCGGCGGGATCCCCATTATCCGCACGCTGTACCGGGCCATGGCGGGAGATGAGGTTCAGGAAATCACCGGGATCCTGAACGGTACCACCAATTATATCCTCACCAGAATGAGCCGGGACGGCTGGTCCTTTCAAGAGGCGCTTCAATCGGCCCAGGCGCTGGGATACGCGGAACGGGATCCGGAAGCGGATGTGGAAGGGTACGATACCTGCCGCAAGATCGCCATTCTGACGGCCCTTGTCACCGGCAGGGAGGTGGATTACCGGGAGGTTCCCACGGAGGGGATCGCGGAAATCTGTCCGGAGGATCTGCGGTACGCGGAGGCATTCGGCCTGTCGGTGAAGCTGGTCGGTTTCAGCCGGATCCGGGAGGGGGATGCCGTGGTTTGGGTGGCACCCATGATGATAGGCAAAGAGAATCCGCTTTATGCCGTAAATGACGCGTATAACGCCATTCTGGTAAAGGGCAGTATGCTTGGCGTCAGCATGTATTACGGAAACGGGGCGGGCAAGTTCCCGACGGCCAGCGCCGTGGTGGCGGATATGATTGAGGAGGCGCAGAACCTGGACTGCCATGTCCCCATCGGCTGGAACGCCGAAAAACTGGCGGTCCGGCCGGCGGATCATTTCGTGAGCCGTTATTACCTGCGCATTTCCGGGAAATATGAGGAACTGCGCTGTGCGATAGAGCAGTCCCTGGGAGCGTGCCGGGTCGCCGGGGCGGAAGGCCCGGATGAATTCGCGGTTCTGACGGAGCCGATGGAGAAGAGCGCTTTTGAGCAGGCGAAAGCCCGGCTTTCCGCCGGGTTGTCCCGGCCCGGCGAAAAGGTGCTTCGGATCATGCACGCGGAGGCATAGATAAGGGAACGCGGGAATCATACGCGCGGAAGCATGGGCAGGGAACGCGGGAATCATGCGCGTGGGAGTATGGGAAGAAAACGCGGGAATCATACGTGCGGGAGTATGGGAAGGGAATGCGGGAGTCATACGCGCGGGAGTATGGGAAGGAAACGCGGGAATCATACGCGCGGAAGTATGGGAAGAAAACGCGGGAAAACGGCCGGGAGTTTGAGAAAGTCATGAAAACGGAAGGTGAGTGAGATGGAGTGGCTGCAGACGGTCCTGCGGTACGGAAGGATCTTGTTCCAGTGTCCGTTCCATTATCTGACCGGCCTGTATTGCCCCGGCTGCGGAGGAAGCAGGGCAGTCTGGTTTTTGCTTCGGGGAGATATCCTGACCAGTATCCGCTATCATCCTTTGGTATTTTATACGACTGTGGTCGCGGTTCTGGAAGCGGGCGGATACTGGCTCGCCAAACGGACCGGCCGTTCGTGGCTTTACATCGGCAGATATGGCCTGATGGCGTCTGTGGGCGTGGCGATTACGCTGGCAAACTGGATTTTTAAGAATTATATGCTGGTCGTGCGGGGAATCGATCTGCTGCCGCCGGTATGGTGACGGCCCGGCGCGGAAACGGCGTTCGGCGCGGACGCGGAGGGGAAAGCGAAAGGGAACGGAGAAGAAAACAGAAGGAGAAAGCGGAAGGAAACGGAGAAGAAAACAGAAGGGGAAAGCGGAAGGGAACGGGGAACGGAGAAGAAAACAGAAAAGGAAACAGAAACAAAAACAAAAACAAAGAACCGCCGGTCATGACAAATGGCCGGCGGTTCTGACTTCGGCACGCATGGCGGATCCGATCGGAGGATCAGGATTGACCGCCGTTTTCCGGTTCATACAGGGATTCGTAGAACTCCTCGTAAAATTGCTGGAACTGCGGGTCGTTTAATATTTTCTGGTATTCCGGACTGCTGACAAGGCCGATCATCAGCGTCATGACAATGCTGGACAGGATGGCAAGGATGGACATGACCAGACCGGCCACGGCGTAACCGCTGAATGGCTTGCCTTTTTTGGAAAGG
>CAZPGD010000171.1:0-4156 GCA_964585865.1 uncultured Hungatella sp.
CATCGTGGATACCATTCCCGTAAAAAGAACCAGACAGTTTTTGACCGTATCAATGGCGTCAAAGGCCGCCTCCTTATCCTCCTGCATATCCTTGTCGTAGGCCAGCGGGAGCCCCTTCATCGTGGTCAAAAGCGCCATCAGCGCGCCGTACACCCGTCCCGTCTTTCCCCGTATCAGTTCCGCGACATCCGGATTCTTCTTTTGCGGCATGATGCTGCTGCCGGTACTGTACGCGTCGTCGATCTCCACGAACCGGTACTCATTGCTGTTCCAGATAATGATCTCCTCGCTGAACCGGCTCAAATGCATGGCAATGGTGGCCAGAGCGGCCAGAAGCTCGATCAGGTAATCCCGGTCCGACACCGAGTCCATGCTGTTGACGGTCGGCCCGTAAAAGCCCAGAAGTTCCGCCGTATATTCCCGGTCCAGCTGATACGTCGTTCCCGCCAGGGCGCCGGCTCCCAGCGGGCACCTGTTCATCCGCCGGCGGATATCGCGGAGCCGGCCGCGATCCCGTTCAAACATTTCAAAATACGCTCCGACATGGTGGGCCAGTGTCACGGGCTGGGCCTTCTGCAGATGGGTAAAGCCCGGCATATACGTTTCCAGGTTCTCTTCCATGATCCGCAGAAGCGTTTCCTGCAGGTTTTTGACCAGTTCCGCCAGTTTCTCCGTCTCGTCGCGGCAGTACAGCTTCATATCCAGCGCGATCTGGTCGTTGCGGCTGCGCCCCGTGTGAAGTTTCTTCCCCGCTTCGCCGATGCGCGCCGTCAAATGGGCCTCCACAAAGGAATGGATATCCTCATACTCCCCGGAGAATTCCAGTTTCCCCTCTTCTATATCCGAGAGGATCCCGCGCAGCCCGCCGATAATCGCGTCCCGCTCTTCCTCCGTCACGATTCCCTGCTTCGCCAGCATCTTCACATGCGCCATGCTGCCCTCAATATCATAGCGGTACAGCCTCCTGTCAAATGACAGGGACTCATTGAACTCATGCACCAGCCGGTTCTCCTCTTTCGTAAAACGCCCGCCCCATAACAATTCCATGACAATTATCTCCTTCCGCGCCTTTCCGTCCCATTTACCCGGATTCCGGGCCTTCGTGTCCGGCCTGCCCGGATTCCTGTCTTTCCGTCCCCGCCTGACCGGATTCCGGACATTCCGGATTTTCCTGACTGTCCGCTCCGTTTTCTATCCGGCCTGCTTCGTTCCCTGTCCGGCCTGTTCCGCTTCCTGCCCGGCCTGCTTCACTCCCTGTCCAGCCTGCTCTGATTTCGTCCGTTCCGCTCCCTGTCCGGCCCGCCTCACTCCCTGCCTGTTCCGCTCCGCTTCTGATTCCGTCTGCTCCGCTCACTGTCCGGCCCGCTCCGCTTTCTGCCCGCCGTTCTTCTTCCTTCTCCGCCGCAGAACGTTTCCCGTAATCGCGGCGGCCAAAAGAATCAGGACGCTTCCGGCGCTGATTACGGCGCCCGCTTCCAGACCCCGCGGCATATAGGACATACTGATCATGTGGTTCCCTTCCGGGATCCTGACACTCAAAAACGCGTCAAAGATCTTCTCCGTTTCCTGGACCCGGCCGTCCACCGTCACGGTCCAGCCCTCATCATAGGGAATGCTGGTAAAAAGCACGCCGGCCCTGTCCGTATCCACGACGCCTTCCACCCTGGTATCCGACCAGCCGGTCACTTCAAACGGATGGCGGATCAGCGTATTATAAACCGTCTTCAGCCCTTCCTCCGAGAACCGGTACACGAACGCGTTCGGCGTGTCCCCGTTCTCGTCCTTATTGGTCAGCACAACCGTCTGGCCGGCCTCGCACCGTCCCAGTTCCAGCAGAAAACCCCTGTTCACATTGCTGAACGAAAGCACTTCCGTCCCCTTGTCCGCTTCCACCTCTTCGATCTGGCGGTTCGGCACATAGATATAATACTCCCCGGCCGTATCCGGCGTGAACCGGAAGCTGTCGCCGGACGTCTCCCCGCCGGCTTCCAGAAGCACCCGGTCCGCCCCCATCAGTTCGGCAAAGCCGTTCTGTACCTTCGCCGGATTATCCGCCCCCCGGTCCCAGGCGCCGTCAAATTCCGCGGGAAGCATAAATCCCAGAGGAAGCGTAAAATATCTCCGGTACAGCCAGGTATCTCCCGACCGGCCGATAAACTGCAGCATGTCTTCCGCGTCCTGTTCTTCCGAATACAGCCCGTATTTTACCGCGAACAGGGAATCTACGAGCGGCGTGCTGCCGGTTATGCTGTAAGCATTGACGCTGCCCTCGCAGCCCACCGTCTTAAAAAATGCCGTCAAATCCGCGTTCGCCGTGGAAGAAAACAGGGAGACCGAGGGGAAATTCATCCACGCGCCGTCATTTTTCGTCTTCCGGTCCACCTTCTCCACGCGGTAGAACCCCTCATCGGAAGGAATGGATTCCACCAGGGACCGAACGTCCTCATTATCCTTGATATACGTCGTGCGGTTGATCGTCGTAACGCTGGTGATCGTCGTATTCAGCGCCGATTCCAAAGACACCGCCGCCAGCGCCAGAATCATCACCAACCCGTAATTGCGCGGGTTCTTCTTATAGAAGACAATCAGGCCGCCATAGACCGCCAGGAACAGGATCGCCACATAATACACATAAAATTCAAAATGCTCCTGCTCCACCAGTTTTTCCGCCAGGATCACGAAAGCGACCGCCGCAAGAAACGCCGCGCCCGTCTGCCGCGTTTCCGTTTCCCGCAAATGACCGTACGCCTCATAGCAGACGTACAGCATCAGGAAAATATAGATAAAGGACTGCCTGCACGGCAAGCTGTTGGGATAATGAAAACCGTGCCAGATAAAATTCAGCACATTTATGGAAAAACTGGCATAAAACAGCAGCAGCAGGCCGCAGTAGACCGCCTTGTGGCGGATGGGGATTTTTCCGCAGCACAGGTAAAGGAAGAAGAGCATGATCACCGCCACGCCGCAATAGATGTTGGGCCAGTGATCCAGACCGATTTCCACTTCCACGTTCCCGATATGCCTGGCAAACATATCGAATATGGAAAAATAGGAACTCACCGTCTTCGGAAATGTAAAATCACCGGACGCCGTCATCTGCAGGGCGCAGATCTCCGGCAGCAGCACCAGGGCCGCCAGCCCCCCGGCCAGCAGGGAACAGGCGCAGAACTGCAGGCAGTTGACCGCGTATTGTCCCGGCCCTTTCCCTTTGCGGTGCTCCAGGATCAGGAGGCTGAAAAAGTACAACACCATGAAGATACAGATCATGATGGAGATATAGTAATTGGACAGGATACAGATTCCCAGCGTTACGCAGTAGAGCATCCCGCGCCGTTCCCGGACCAGCCGTTCCGCCCCCAGCATGACCAGCGGGAACAGCAGAATGCAGTCCAGCCACATGATATTCCAGCTGTACGCCGCCATGTATCCGGACAAAGCATAAAAGATCCCGAAAAAGGCAATGCCGAAATCGTTTCTCCCGCAATGCTTTTTCAGATAATATGCGAAGCTGAGCCCGGAAAGACCGATTTTTAAGACGATGGAATACGTCATAAATTCAATGATCAGGGGCTTCGGGCACAAAACCAGCAGCCAGTTTAGCGGACTGGCCAGATAGTAGGCGTAGAGGGCCGAAAAATTGACGCCCATCCCCACATCCCAGCTGTACAGCAGGCTGCCCCCGTGCGTCAGCTTATACTGAAATTCGGAAAAAAACGGGGCATACTGATGATACAGATCCGTCCGCAGAAACGAGCGGTCCCCGAACGGGAAGATTCCCCGCTGGACGAAAATAACGATCATCACGACCACGGGCACGCAAAAAGCCGCCCACAGTCCCATATTGCCTGTCGGAGAGAAAAAGCCGCTGTCTTCGTGTTCCGGATTCTTCTTCCTGTCCCGGCTGGCCTGCCGGCTGCGCGAAAGCGGGCGGGCTTTTGTCTCCTCCCGCTCCGTCCACGCGGCGCCCGCGCCGTCATCCCGTTCCCGCGGCTCTTCCCAGTCGTTTCCCGGATACGGGCCGTACGCTTCCCCGTCCCCGGAACCGTCCGGATCGGCCGCATACGAAAATTCCCCGCCGTCGGAGCCGTCCGGTTCTGTCCCGTACGGTAACTCCCCGCGGACGGAATCGTCCGGTTCTGTCTCATACGGTAATTCC
>CAZPGD010000172.1:0-4156 GCA_964585865.1 uncultured Hungatella sp.
CTGTCCGGGAACGCCTGGCTGCGGGCCCTGGGCTGGTACGCGATGGCGCTGATCGACACGCTGGATATTATTTCGGCGGAGCCGGGGCTTAAGAAAATGAAAACGGATCTGACGAAAAATTACCGGGAACTCATCGACGCCATGCTCCCGTATCAGGACAAGGAAACCGGCATGTGGTGCCAGGTGCCCAATTTCCCGGAGATCCAGCGGAATTATCCGGAAACGTCCGGCACCGCCATTTTCGCCTACGCGATCATGAAATCCGTGCGTCTGGGGATTCTGCCGGAAAGCTATTTCGCGGCCGGACAGAGGGCCCTCGAGGGGACCTGCGAAAAATATCTCTCGGAAAAGGACGGACAACTGCAGCTGGGCGGCATCTGCCTGGTAGCCGGTCTGGGAAATAAGGATATGCGGGAAGGAACCTACGAATATTATATGCGGGAGCCGGTGGTCGAAAACGAGGCCAAGGGCATCGCGCCGCTGATTCTGGCGTTCGTGGAAATCCTGCACAGGGAAGCGGAAAATCCGTGAGGAGGGGCGGAAAATGGAAATAAAACCTGTCTATAAAAACGCGCGCGCCGCGGTTCTGGAAATCGCGGACGGCGGTATTTTTGACACGGAAGCGGTCTACGAACTGTTTTTAAACGGCCGCCCCGCGGGCAGCGTGAACCGCGTCATCCATAAGCTGTTCGGCCTGGAGCCGGACACGGATTATCTGGCGGAACTGAAAAAGGGCGGGCAGACTCTGGCCGCGGCGGAATTTCGCACGGATCACGAATATGTTACCTTAAATGTCCGCGATTTCGGGGCCAGAGGCGACGGGGAGCACGACGACACGCTGGCGATCCAGTCGGCCATCATGGGCTGCCCGAAAGAGGGGCGCGTCCTGATCCCGGCGGGCGTTTACAGGTTCGTCTGCCTGTTTCTGAAGAGCAATATTGCTATCGAACTGGAAAAGGGCGCGGAACTCAGCGCCTTTACGGAAAGGGAAAAATTTCCCTATTATCCGGGCATGATCCCCGCGACCGGCGGGGACGGCGAATACAATCTGGGGACCTGGGAGGGCGAGCCGGCGCGTATGTTCTGCGGCCTGATCACGGGTACGGGCGTCAAAAACGTGGATATCTACGGCGAAGGCACGATCAACGGCAACGCCGGCCCCGATAACTGGTGGTACCAGAGCAAGACCATGCGGACCGCCTGGCGGCCGCGGATGCTGTTCCTCAATCACTGCAGGAAAATCAGCGTGATGGGCATTTCCGTCAGGAATTCGCCCAGCTGGAACATTCACCCCTATTTTTCCAAACATCTCCGCTTCATCGGTCTGGAAATCCTGAGCCCCAAAGACTCGAGCAACACCGACGGCGTCGACCCGGAAAGCTGCAGGGACGTGGAACTGCTGGGGATCCGTTTCTCCGTGGGCGACGACTGCATCGCGGTGAAATCCGGCAAAATCTATATGGGGAAGACCTACAAAACGCCGTCGGAAAACATCACGATCCGCCAGTGCTCGATGAACGACGGCCACGGCGCCGTCACGCTGGGTTCGGAAATGGGGGCCGGCATCCGCAATCTGACCGTCAGCCAGTGCAAATTCACGGATACGGACCGCGGCCTGCGCATCAAGACCCGGCGCGGGCGCGGCAAAGACGCCGTTATCGACAAAGTCTGCTTTCAGAATATCGTGATGGACGGCGTCCGGACGCCGTTTGTGGTCAACAGTTTCTACGCGATGGACAGCGACGGCAGCGGACGGACCGAGTATGTCCAGAGCCGCGAGCCGCAGCCGGCCGACGATTCCACGCCCGAAATTAAAAGTCTGATTTTCCGGGACATCGACGCCAAAAACGTCCATTACGCGGCGGCGGTTCTCTACGGCCTGCCGGAGAAGAAGATCGGTCTGGTCGAATTTGACCGCGTAAGGGTTTCCTACGCGGAAAACGCCGGGGAAGGGGAACCCGTCATGACGGGAAATCCGCCCGTGATGCGCCGGGCCGGGATTGTGGCGTCCAATATCCGGGAACTGAAGCTGAACGATGTCGAGATCCGGGGGCAGGACGGGGAAATGATCGTGGCGGACGGGGTCGATATTTTGATGAAGCAGTGAGGGGGGGGACGGCCGCCGGCCCGCCGCTCGGCACACGCGGCCAGCCCGCGCCTGCCGGTTGTCAGCCGTGCACGCGGTGCCCGGGTCCATACATACGGCAGCTGGCCCGCACATGGCGGTTGTCGGCTGTGTACTTGGTGCCCGGTCCCATGCGCTGGCGGTCAGCCACCGGCGTGTTTCCGCGCATACGGGCCGCGATGTGCCATTTCCGGGAGGTTCAGCATGTTTCATATACTGGTAGTGGATGATGATAAGAATACCCGCAGGCTGATGCGCGCGGTGCTTGAGTCGGACGGATATACGGTAATCACGGCGGAAAACGGCGAAGAAGCGCTTGCGGCGCTGGACAGGGAACACGTCGATCTGATCGTTCTGGATATCATGATGCCGGTCATGGACGGGTACGAGTTCATCCGCACCCTGCGGACGACGGACGGCAACATGCCGATCCTGACGGTCACGGCGAAGCAGCTGCCGGACGACCGCTACACGGCGTTCCTGGCGGGGACGGACGATTACATCACCAAACCCATTGACAAAAAGGAAATGCTTCTGCGGGTCAAGGCCCTCCTCCGCCGCGCGAAAATCGCGCACGAGCGCCGGATCGAGATCGGCGGCGCGGTGCTGAATTATGACGAGTACACGGTGACGAAAAACGGACAGACCCAGGAACTGCCCCAGAAAGAGTTCCTTCTTCTGTACAAGCTTCTGTCCGAGCCGGGGCGGACATTTACCCGCATCCAGCTGATGGATGAGATCTGGGGCGCGGACAGCGACGCCGGATGGGAGACGATTACCGTGCATATTTCGCGTCTGCGCAAGCGTTTTGAAGGTTGGGAGGAATTTGAGATCCAGTCGGTCCACGGGCTTGGCTACAGAGCGGTGCGGAAAGTATGAGACGGAGCGGCGGAGAGAAAGAGTCCTTTACGAGAGCGGGTACGCCCCGGTACATATGGGTGCGGAAAGTATGAGACAGAGTGGCGGAGAGAAAGAGGGCCGGAAAAGAAGGGCGGATATGAAGCAAACGGGCAGGAACGGGAAACACGGCGCGAGGGAGCGCGGGTCCGGGCTGGCGCTGACCCTTCTGTTTTCCGCCGTAATTTTTCTGTTTATGTCCGTTATCTCTCTGGTTGCGGGCGGAATCCTTCTTTTTCTGGTGAAAAGCGGGCGTCTTTCGCCGGGGGAGGCGCGGCCGCGGCCGGAAATCCTTATTTTCAAAATGGTCCTCCTAAGCGCCGGACTGGGAGCGCTGGTCAGCGTGGTGCTCGGACGGCTTTCCCTGCGTCCGGTCAACAAGGTGATCCGTGCCATGAACGCCCTCGCGCACGGGGATTTCAAAACGCGGCTGGAATTCCGTTCCGTGCCGGGGATATTTCCGACGGCGGAAGTGTCGGACAGTTTCAACCATATGGCGCGGGAACTGGAAAAGACGGAGATGTTGCGGTCGGATTTTATCAATAATTTTTCCCATGAGTTTAAGACGCCGATCGTATCCATCGCGGGGTTTGCCGATCTTTTGCTGGAAGAGGAGCTGACGGAAGCGGAGCGGCAGGAGTATCTGCGGATTATCGCGGAGGAATCCCACCGGCTGTCGGATATGGCGACCAATGTGCTGAACCTGACCAGAATCGAGAACCAGACGATCCTTACGGACGTGACCGAATTTAATCTCTCCGAGCAGATTCGCAGCTGCCTGCTTTTGCTGGAAAATAAATGGACGGCCAAGGAACTTTCGCTGGATGTGGATTTTGACGATTATATGTATAACGGCAACCGGGAAATGATGAAACAGGTCTGGCTGAACCTGATCGACAATGCCGTGAAGTTCGCGTATGAGAAGGGAACGCTGCAGATCGCCATCACGGAAACGCCGGAGGAACTGATTGTTTCCGTCAGCGATACCGGTCCGGAAATCCCGAAGGAGAGCATGGAGCGCGTTTTCAGCAAATTCTACCAAGCGGACGAATCCCACGCGACCCAGGGCAACGGCATCGGCCTTTCCATCGTGAACGCGATCGTGAAGCTGCACGGCGGCGAGGTGATCGCTTC
>CAZPGD010000173.1:0-4152 GCA_964585865.1 uncultured Hungatella sp.
TGTGCGATTAGCTCCGTAGAAAGCAAACATACCCCGCACCTGCTATCTGCACATACAGAATTCTGCACATCACATTTGATGGCGGAACAACCCTTCGGAAGGGCGCATTTGCTATTTACAATTATTCTCCGCTTTGATACAATCATACAGGATTGTGGGAGTGCGAAGCACGGAACAATCCGTCCGGCATCGTTTCATATAGCATCATCATTGTCAGTTACGCGCGCATGGGCCGCAGGGCTGTTTCCCCGCGCGGGGATGTTTGTGAAGGTCTGCGAGAAGATGGATAAACAGGAACAGAAAGGGAAGTGATTGGATGGGTCTCGGAGAGGAGATTTCCAGACGGGTGTTCCGTTTTGGTAAAAGAGCGGTTGCCATGCACGAGGAAACGGCGCTCCGCGCGGAAATTGAGGTATTGGAGCAGGACATCAGGGAACTTGAGGGGGTGGCCGGAGCGGCCATGTACGCCGTGTGGGAGCGGGGCGGCACGAGTATGGAGCCGCTGAACGGGCAGTTTGAGGAGATCCGGAAAAAGCGGAAAGAGGTCGAAAGAAAGCAGGATCTGATCGATCAGATTCGGAAGAGTGCCGTATGCCGGGCCGGCGCGGCGCCGGAAAAGCAGGCTCGTGCCGCCGGCGCAAAGGCGCGGGCCGGGGAGAAAAAGCCGGATGCGGTATTGGAGCGGCCGGGCGCCGGAGAAGCGGCAGACACGGAGATGCAGGCCGGCGCGGGAGAAATGGCGTTTGCGGCGGAACAGGCCGCTGCGGGAGAAAAGGTATCCACACCGGAGCAGGCCGCTGCGGAAAAAGCGGCAGCTGCTTTTGAGCAGATTGCTGCGGAAGGAACCGTGACCGTGTCGGAGCAGACAGATGCGGGATACACCGTGATCGTGCCGGAAGGGACAGATGTGAAACGGCCGGAGCAGCCGTCCGGTGAGAGCATCGTGATTGAAGAGGATATACCGCCGGACATCCCGTCCGCGCAGGATGATACATACGAGTTTTCGCCGGACGACTGTCCGCTCATTTGTCCCAACTGCGGGACAGCCTGCTCCGCGGAAGCGAGGTTCTGCAGAAATTGCGGCGCGGAACTTCATTAGGCGAAATCTGTTTCGGGAGGAGTACGTATGAGGTGTGCAAACTGCGGAGCGGAAGCGAGAGAAGGGAGCCTGTTCTGTGAAAAATGCGGTTCCAGACTGGAAAATGCCGTACCGCGAACCGTAACTCCGGAAGGCGGAAAACCGGTTCCTGACGGTGATCCTGCGCAGGAGACGGAAGGGAAACCGCCGGAAAATCCGAAAGCAACCGAAGCGGATCCGCAGGCGGAAACGGCGGAAGATTCAGCAGGTGCAGGCGCGGAGCCGGACGGGAAAACGGCGGAGAATCCGCCCGGAGAGGGAACGGCCGCCGGCCCGGGAGCCGGGGGCGGTTTGGGGAAGCGCCGGGCGGCTGGCCCGCGCGCGGTTCGCGGCGGAATGAAACGGCGGCATTTCCGCTTCCCGGCGGCGGCCGTCGCCATAGTGGCCGCGGTGATCCTGGCGGTCGCGGCATTCGGGCTCTTTTGGGCGGTAAGACCTTCCAAAACGTCCGGGCAGCAGAAAGAAATCCTCTACTATCAGGACGACGTTTTGTACCTGACGGAGGCGGGCGGGAAAACGGATTCCGTGAAGATCACGGATTCCTGCGTGGACATCGGGATTTCTCCGCCGGAAGGGCTTGTGCGGGGCGATACGGTCAGCGAAGACGGGGCGTACCTGTTTTACAGGGAGGAATATGACGGGGAATCCTACGATCTTTACCGGATGGCAATTCCGGATACGCTGAGCAGCGAGAAAATAGCCGCCAACGTGACTTCCTACGAGCCGCTTTCCGGCGGACGGGCCGTTTACATGAGAACGGATTCCCTCTATTATTTTGACGGAAACGAATCGGTCCGTCTGGCGAAGCGTGTCAGCGATTACCGGATTGACGGGGCGGGCCGGAACATTTACTGGTGCGAGAAGAGGGGAAATGACGGAAATGTCCGTTATTTTCAGGATTTGGCGGGAGAAAACGAGAAAATCGAACTGGTGGCGGACGCCGTTTTGTTTTACGTCGGCGGGAACCTGGACCGTTTCCTGGCGATGAAGGGGGATGTTCTGTATCTTCTTGACAACCGGGGAGAAAACGAGCGGATCGCGCAGGACGTGACGCGGATCGCGAGCGTCGATATGGACGCGGGGGAATTCTACTACATGACCGAAAGCCCGGTCCGGGTGACGTATTCCGACATAATCCGCGATATGGAAGCGCTGACGGAAGAGGAGCGGAGAAAACTGGCGGAAAAGGACCAGATGGTGGAAATCCCGTACCAGACGCTTCATTATTACAGAAAAGAAGGAGACGCCGTTATTTCGGAGCGGTGTTTTTCGGACGGGAGCGAAACGGGGGGCGTTATTTCGGAGAGCGCCGGTTTCTGCCTGTATATGGAAGGGCCGCGCATCGAGGATCTGCAGCTGGACTGGTCCGAGGCGAAGGCCCATGTGGACGACGCGGATTTCGGGACGTTTGTTCTCAGACAGGCGGCGGAGCGGGGAGATTTTTCCGGACTGCGTCTGGCCGCGGCGGAACGGACGCTGGAGGAATATGACGCGATCACCGGCTTCAGTCAGGTGACGGACACGGCGTATGATAAGGAGCGGAACCGTCTGTATCTGAACGTGACCGACGGCGAGTCGGAGACCGGGACGCTTTATGGGACCGATTTAAAGGGAAATGACGCCGGTACGCTGAGGGAACTGAATACGGAAACGCGTGACATATACAAATTGTTCGTGTCGGATGGGGGCGTTTTCTATATTGATGACAGGGGAGAAAACGGCGGGGATCTGTATTGGAACGACCGGGAGATTGATTTTGACGTTTACGAGGCGGAGCCGGTCGGGGAAACGGATCTGCTGTATGTGACGGATTATGATCCGGACCGGACGGGAACGGCGGATTTTTCCCTGCAGCTTTATACGGACGGGAAAACGATCCGGGCGGGGAGAAACATCAGTTTTGCCGAGTGCGCGAAGGACGGGACCATGGTATGCCTGACCGATTATGACTCGCTGAAAGGCGTGGGAAGGCTGGTCTATTTTGACGGGAAGGACAGTCAGATCCTGGCGGACCGGGTGACGGGATTCGCGATCCGCGCGGGCAGTACCGGTATTCAGTAGGGAACCGGCCTGCCGCCAAACGGTCCCGGACCCGGGGATCGGTCAGGCGGAAAAGCGGGGAAGGGGTAATGGATATGGAGACGATCAGAGTCAGGTATTTTACGGACAAGATTGACCGGCTGACCTATATCGACGGCAAGTCGGACTGGATCGACCTGCGGGCGGCCGAGGACGTGACGATCCGGGCGGGGGAAATGAAACTGATCCCTCTGGGGGTCGCCATGGAACTCCCGGCCGGTTATGAGGCCCATGTGGTCCCGCGCAGTTCCACGTTCCGGAATTTCGGCATTATCCAGACCAACCATTTCGGGGTTATCGACGAGACGTACTGCGGGAATGACGACCAGTGGTATTTTCCGGCCTACGCGGTGCGGGATACCAAGGTGCACCGAAACGACCGGATCTGCCAGTTCCGGATCATGAAGCACCAGCCGCCGGTCGTATTTGAAGAGGTGGAAAAACTGGACGGGGAGAACCGGGGCGGCTTCGGGAGCACCGGGGTGCAGTAGCCGCGGCGGTTTCGTGAGCGCCGGAGTGAAGCGAGCGGGTAGCCGTAGGAGCGCCGGAGAGCAGTAGACGGCGGCTGCGGGGGTGTCGGAATGCAGCAGCGGTGGCGGTTTCGGGAGTACCGGAGTGAAGCGGCCGAAAGACTGCGGGGGCATCGGCGCGCAATGTCTGGGACGATAACGGAGGTGCCGGAGAGAGGCGGCCGCGGCAACTGCGTGAGTGCCGGAGTGCGGAAGCCGGGCGGCCGCGGGAGCGCCGGAACGAACAACGGGCAGAGGGGCAGGAAGATGGGTTTTTGTAAAAAGACGGGACTTTGGTACATAGGGACGGTATTCCTGGCGGCATGTTTCCTGAGCGGCTGCGGCTCAAAAGTCAAGTATGAACTGCGGGAGACGGCAATCGGCCAGATGGAGGCGGGCGACTACGCGGCGGCGATCCGGACGTTT
>CAZPGD010000174.1:0-4131 GCA_964585865.1 uncultured Hungatella sp.
CATGCCGGCGGATGAAAGACTTTACGACCCGCCCCGACATGAGGAAGAAGCGGGGGAGGGGCCCCGCGGATTCCGAATGACGGGAAGGATTGCGAGAGTGCGAAGCACGGAGCAATCCGTCTGGCATCGTATGGCCCTAACATCATCTGAAAAGGAAGGGCGGGCCTGCCGAAAGCCCGCGTAATAATAAGAAATAATCCGCTGAAAGTTTGACAATCTTTTGTTCAATCTGTATAATAGAGGCAACCTGGACAGAAAGGAAGATACATCGTGGAACCCAAAGGTATTTCCAAGGCCGTGATTATGAGGCTTCCGAGATATCATCGCTATCTGGGCGAGCTTTTAGAGGAAGGCGTGGAGAGGATTTCATCAAGGGAATTGAGTACCCGGATGAAAGTGACCGCCTCGCAGATTCGGCAGGATTTAAATAACTTCGGCGGTTTCGGGCAGCAGGGTTACGGCTATAACGTGCAGTATCTTTATGAAGAGATCGGCAGGATCCTGGGCATCGACCGCAGGCACGATATGATTATCATCGGTTCCGGCAATCTGGGACAGGCGATTGCCAACTATGAGAATTTTGAGAAACGCGGTTTTGTAGTCGTCGGCATGTTCGATGTGGACCCGGGGTTGATCGGGCGGACCGTGCGCGGCGTGGAAATCCGCGATATGAACGAACTGGAAGCGTTTATCAGCCGGCGGAACGTGGAGATCGCCGCCCTGACGATTCCCAAGTTCCAGGCTCCCGCCGTGGCGGATCGTCTGGCGGCGGCGGGGATTAAGGCCATCTGGAACTTTGCCCACATTGATCTGGCCGTTCCGGAAGATGTGGTCGTGGAGAATGTTCATTTGTCCGAGAGCCTGATGCGCCTCTCTTACCGGATTAACGGCGCGAAAAAGGAGCACGGCGAATAGGAGCGGAACGGTTCGGGCGCCTGAACGGCCGCGGAAACGGAGAAATACCATGATAGCGGGAGTTGGTACGGATATGGTGGAAATGGATCGCCTTCAGAAAGCCTGTGAAAAGCAGGCTTTTCTGGAGCGTGTCTATACGGAGGAGGAGCGCCGGCAGTCGGGGGGAAGAGTTTCCCGGCTGGCCGGCGATTTTGCTGTCAAGGAAGCGGCGGCAAAAGCGCTGGGCACGGGTTTCCGCGGTTTCATGCCGGGAGATATCGAGGTACTGCGGGACGAACTGGGCAAGCCCTATATCAGGCTGTACGGCGGCGCGAAGGAGCAGGCGGAACGGCTGCGCATCGTGCGGCTCCACGCTTCGATCACCAATACGAAGGACTATGCCGTAGCCTTTGTCGCGGCGGAGTCGGAAGGGAGCGGAACATGAGGTATCTGGTTACGGGAGAGCAGATGAAGGCCATTGACCGGAACGCCATCCAAAACGTGGGCATTCCGTCGCCCGTGCTGATGGAGCGCGCGGCGTTGGCGGTGGTGGAGACGGCGGAAGAACTGGCCAAAAATCCGTCCAAAGATTCGTTCAAAGATCCGTCCGCGGTCCGCGTCCTGGCGGTCTGCGGCACCGGAAATAACGGCGCGGACGGCATTGCCGCGGCAAGGTTATTGTATAATAAAGGGTACAAGGTTACAATTCTCCTGGCAGGGGATCCGTCCCGCGGCACGGAGGAATACCATTTGCAGAAAAGAATCGCGGAGAACCTGGGGATTCCCATGACCGACCGGAAGGATTTCCGTCCGGAAAAATGCGATATCCTTCTGGACGCGGTTTTCGGTGTGGGTCTGGGGCGGCCCGTGGAGGGCGAGTACCGGAACGTAATCCGGATGATCAACGGTTCCGGGGCCGCTTCCGTGGTGGCCGTCGATATGCCTTCCGGGATCCACAGCGGTAACGGCCAGATCATGGGAGAAGCGGTCCGGGCGGATGTGACGGTGACGTTCGGCTACAAGAAGCTGGGAAGCGTTCTCTATCCCGGCCGCGAGTACTGCGGGGAGGTACGGGTCCGCGATATCGGCTTCCCGGCGGACAGCATCGAGAAACTGGGAGAGAAGGAAACGGTGGCGGTCACGTATGGCCCCGAGGATCGAAGCCTGCTGCCGCCGCGCCCCGAATCCGGCAACAAGGGGACGTTCGGAAAGGTGCTGGTGGTGGCCGGGTCGGAAAACATGGGCGGCGCCGCCTATCTCAGCGCGCTGGCGGCCTACCGCATGGGAGCGGGTCTGGTCAGGATCATGACGGCGGAGGAGAACCGCCGGATGATGCAGGAACTTCTGCCGGAGGCGGTTCTGTCCGCTTACCGTCCCGGCGAGGCGGAAGAGGATCCGGAACAATTTCACGGGAAAGTCGAGCGCGAATGCGCCTGGGCGGATGTGATCGTGCTGGGACCGGGCATCGGGCAGGCGGAGGGCACCGGGGAACTGATGCGGGAATTTCTGACGAACGCCTACGTGCCCATGATCCTGGACGCGGACGGGCTGAATGTGATCGCGCGGCACCCGGAACTGACGCAGTATTTTACGGACAACATTATCATTACTCCCCATATGGGCGAAATGAGCCGCCTTACGGGCGAAACGATCGAATCTCTGAAACGCGACCCGGTGGGGGCGGCGGTCGATTACAGCGGGCGGCACGGGATTACCTGCGTATTGAAGGACGCGGCCACGGTGGTCAGCGGTAGGGACGGGCAGCGGTACGTCAATGAGAGCGGCAACTGCTGTATGGCGAAGGCCGGCTCCGGCGATGTGCTCACGGGCGTCATCGCGGGGATCCTGGCCCAAGGCGGGGATCCGTGGGAAGCCGCGGCTCTGGGCGTGTACCTTCACGGCGCGGCGGGGGACCGGATCCGCGGCCGCGCGGGGAGCCGCGGTATGCTGGCCCGTGAACTGGCGGACGAAGTGGGGCGGCTGGGATGATAAGGCTTTGCCGGCGGCCACGAACCGGCGGATGAAGCGGGGCGGCCGGGGTAAGGTTTTGCCGGCGGCCGGGACGGCGTTTCCGGATATGGCGGGAACGGATTTTGCGGCATCAGGAGGGCGGAATACAGGCATGAGGCAATATACGAGGGTGTATGCGGCAATCGATCTGGACGCGGTTGTTCATAATATAAAGGTCATAAAGGACGGTCTGGCGGCAGGAACCGGGATTATGGGAGTGGTAAAAGCCGACGGTTACGGCCACGGCGCCGTACCCGTGGCAATGGCCATAGACCCGTATGTTACAGGTTACGCGGTTGCCTCCATTGAGGAGGCCAGGAACCTGCAGCGGCACGGGATCCGCAAACCGATCCTGATTCTGGGAGCGACCCATCCCTCGTACAGCCGGGAACTGGTCGAGTATGGGATCCGTCCGTCGATATTTACCTTGGAACAGGCGGAAGCCGTATCCGGTGCAGCCGTGTCTCTTCAAAAGGAGGCCCGGATCCATCTGGCGGTGGACACCGGGATGAACCGCATCGGTCTTGCCTGCGATCCGGACGGGGCGGATCTGGCGGCGGCCATCGGGCGGCTCCCCGGAATCATGGTGGAAGGCGTTTTCTCCCATTTCGCCAGAGCGGACGAAAAGGATCCGGCGCCGGCCAGAAGACAGCTGGACCGCTACCGTTATTTTTTGCGGCTGCTTTCGGAGCGGGGGATAGAGGCGCCCGTCCGCCATATAGCCAACAGCGCCGCGGCCATCGGTCTTTCGGAAGCGCAATTTGACGTTGTGAGAGCGGGCATCGCCATTTACGGGCTGTATCCGTCCGGCGAGACGGACCGCAGCGGAACAGAACTCCGGCCCGCCCTGTCTCTTCACAGTTTCGTAACCTATGTGAAGGAAATCCGCGCCGGAGACGAAGTCAGCTACGGCGGAACATTCCGGGCGGATAAACCGATGAGAATTGCCACGATACCGACAGGTTACGGCGACGGGTATTCCAGAAGCCTGTCCGGCAAGGGAAGCGTTTTGATCCACGGGCAGAGGGCCCCGATTCTGGGAAGAATCTGCATGGATCAGTTTATGGCGGATGTGACCCACATACCGGATGTCCGCGTGGACGACCCCGTGACCCTGATCGGCCGCGACGGACAGGAGCATATCACGGTGGAGGAACTGGCGGCTGCCGGAGACGGGTTCCATTATGAAATTGTCTGCAACATCGGGAAGCGCGTGCCGCGGGTTTA
>CAZPGD010000175.1:0-631 GCA_964585865.1 uncultured Hungatella sp.
TCAATGACGGCGATCCCGCGTCCTTTCGTATCCGTCTCCGGGAACACCTGCGGATTCTTCCGCAGAATTTCCGAATAACCCATGGTATCGTTCAGTTCCAGACAGATGGTCGTCCGGAAATTATCGGCCATGCGGTTCGGAAGTTCCTCATATCCGAAACCGGCCGATGTCGTGACCAGGAAGAACCCGTAACTGACGCCTTCCTTGGAAAGCTGCAGCAGAAAATCCACCAGTTGCTCCGTGAGACCGGCCTTCGTCTGAAATCCCGAATAATTGTCGATCACAACGACGATTGCCGGTACCGATCCGGGGCCGTGGATCGCGAGATACTGCTCAAAACTTCCCCCCTTGAGCAGTTTCTTGCGCGCCGCGAGCATCCTGCTCAAAAAGGCGAAAAACTTGGCGATCTTTTCGGTATCCTCCTCGTACATCACTCCGCCCGTATGCGGCGCGTTCTCGAAGGCCGCGAGCATCTTCGCGCTGAAATCGATCGCGTACAGATTGACCTCCGCCGGGGAGTACCGTTTCAGCAGACCGTAGAGGAATGTCTGTAAAAACGTGCTTTTGCCCGTCGCCAGGGATCCGACAACCGCCACATTGCCGGCACTCGCCAGATCCAGTACGAAAGTAT
>CAZPGD010000175.1:641-4117 GCA_964585865.1 uncultured Hungatella sp.
CAGCCGCCGGTATGTTCCGGCCATACGCTCCCGTTAAAGGTCGTGGACGCGTTGAACGGAAGCGTTGACTCCGGCAGATCCTCAAGCGTCAGGGCCGACGGAAGCAGCGGAAGGAAGAGGCTGAAATCATATTCAAAATCATTTTCCGCCGCCAGATCGTGCAGATAGCCGACAACCGCTTCCAGCTGCGTTTTTTCGGGACGCTCCGGCAGTCTCCTGTTCAGTCTGTCCGCCGCCGCTGTCACGGCTTCCGCGTCCATTCCCTCGGAAGCGCACAGATCCAGCAGGTTCTCCAGCGCGTTCTCATTGGTCTCACTGACCGGATATTCGATTCCGCGTTTTTTTAACTCCGTAAAGAACGTATCAAGCAGATTTTCCTTTTTCTCCGGCGTATCGCAAGCTCCCGCCGGATCCGCGCCCTGAAGGATATCACGCAAAACCCCGGTTAAAGCTTCGATCCAGAACCGTTTCCGTTCGCGCGTGCGCGCGATCCTGGTCCGGCTTCCCTCCAGGGCCGGAACTCCGTCTACGGCCAGCATTTTCGCCACGTCGATTTTTAAGTCGTCCTCATCCTCCGAATACGGCGCCCCGCTCCAACCGGACTGGAACAGTTCGAACAGTTCGTCGTTCCCCACCTGCAGGTAACATCTTCCCGCCTGCGTAATATACGCGGCGTCCGGACGGTGCAGCATATCCATACTGTCCTGGCGGTCCTGGACGCGCAGACACAGCTTGAAGCGGGAATTCGACCAGATATTGTCGTCCACCGTTCCGGCAGGCTTCTGCGTCGCCATAATCAGATGGACGCCCAGGCTGCGGCCGACCTGCGATACCGAAACCAGTTCCTGAATGAAGTCCGGTTCGTCCCGTTTCATCTCCGCGAATTCATCAATGATAATGAACAGATGCGGAACGGGGATCACGGCCTCGCCGTTTTTATACAGCTTTGTGTAACTGTTGATGTTATTTACCCCGTATTCATTGAAAATTCTCTGCCTTCTGTCCTTTTCGCTCTTAATCGACACAAGCGCCCTGCGGATCTGATTCCCGGACAGGTTGGAAATCTGTCCGATCAGATGCGGCAGATTCGTAAACAGATTGCCCATTCCGCCGCCCTTATAGTCGATAACAAAGAGCGCCACGTCCCGCGGGCTGAAATTGATGCAGAGGGACAGGATGTACGTCTGAAGGGTCTCCGATTTGCCGGATCCCGTCGTACCCGCTACCAGTCCGTGCGGACCGTGATATTTTTCGTGCACATCCAGATAGCAGAGCGCGCCGCCCGCTTTTTCCCCGATCAGGGCTTTCATCGATTCATAGGTGCGGTTCTTGCGCCAGCGGTCGAGCACATTCAGATCGTTCAGCCGGCTGACGCCGTACATGTCAAGAAACGAAAGCGACGCGGGAATGTCGCCGCCTGTCTGCACTTCGCGCACCTCAATATCCGCCAGGTTTACCGCGAGCTGCTCCAGAAGAACGGGAGAAATCGGGTCAAACTCGATCGAAACTCTGTCTTCCGGGTCGTCCGTGACCGAATACATCCCGTGGAAGCGGCTGCTGTTCTCCAGGACGAATTCGCACTCGTTCGGGAGATCCTCGTAACTCTTCGCCAGGTACAGGGTCGAAATGCCATAGACGGGATCGGGATCAAAAATATATCTGGAAATCAGTTCGCCTTCCAGAACATCCGGATTGGCAAGCACGATTACATAGTACGGCTTCGCGACGGGAGGCGTCCCGCCTTTCTGCGAATTATCGGAAGTGTTTTCCAGACGGTAGCGGAATATCTTTGTCAGTTCATAGAAAACCTCGCTCGCCTCTTCTTTATTTGACGCCACATAGCGGAACGTTCCGGTCTCGTTCCAGACATGAGGCAGCCATTTCGCAAATTCCCAGGATTTATTCAGTTCGCCCTGTTTCTCATCGTAAATAATGACAAGCTTCACGTCCGTATAGGAATTGTTCGCGGCAATCTGCGCAATCAGCGCCTGCGCGACACTGATAGCGCCGTCCGGGTTCCCGTCCCCTATGACGCCGATCAGCTTTTCTTTCAGAAGATCGATGCAGATCGGGACGTTCCGCAGCATGGAATACTGTTTCTTGATCTTTGCCGGCAGTTCCGCCAGTTCGTCCTCGATCATGGAAAACTTTTCGCCCGGAATAAGGATCTCCGCCTGGAACTCCGTATCGCCGATCCCCGCCCGGTGCGTGAGGAAATCCGCCTGCGACGCGTTGCGGTTCCACAGCGCGGAGTTATTTACGTCATAGGCGCAGCACTCGCCCGCCGATTTGTAACGGTCAAACATCGCGGCGGAATTGTGCCGGTACTGCTCCCGGATCTGCTCCTCCTTTTTTGTCAGATAATCGCTGTATTTCTGACTGCGCAGGGCCTTTTCCTGATTGAACTTCTTTTTGGCGCTTATCTGCGCCTGAACGGCCCAGACAATCCCGATAACGGTTGACAGAACGGCGGTAAAAAGACCGATATACTGATACGCGGAACTGTACGCGTTGCCCTGCCGGTTCGAGGACCAGATCATCAGCACACAGCCGAGAAGCATCGGCAGCGACATGGTAAGGGACGGGGCAATCGTCATAAACAGGGACGGCTGGTTCAGTTCCCTCGGCTGGGGCGCCTCCTCGATACTGACCGGCTCCGTGCCGATCCGCGCGATGTGGCGGGGGGAGCGGTGGAATATCTTTCTCCCCTGCCCGGAGGCGGAACCCGACAGCTTCCCTGTCAGGACCGTCGCGGGTTCCAGATTCATATCCCTGACCAGAGCGCGGCTTTCCGAGTCGTTCACCGCCAGCATGGTCCCCAGATATACGATGCGCAGGCCGTAGAGATCGACGCAGTCCCCGTAGGACAGCGGGATCCCGCCCTCGACGCGGCGGTTATTGACGAAGCTTCCGTTCACGCTCCCCAGATCTTCAAAATAGGCGCCGTCCTCCAGGAAGCGGATCCTCGCGTGATGATCCGAAAGCAGCCGGAACGGATTGCAGACAATGTCATTGTCCTCCCTGCCGCCTATGGTGATCGGAATACCCGCGGAACGGATGCCGTATTTCCGATATACGGAAAAATAATTCTCTTCTTCCTGCACAAGAATCGAAAGCGCGTGCGTACCCGCGTAATGGAACCGTATAATATCCCCGTCGCGAAGCGCGGAGCCGAAGCAGGAGGAACCGTCCGGAAGGAGCAGCCGGTATTCGTCGGAGCGGACAAAATACCAGACGCGTCCGACCACCTCCAGTTTCAACTCCACATTTTTCCCGAGATTGAACAGATTCTCCGGCAGGAGAACAGAATAATCGGCGTCATTGATTGCCGGAAGCAGGTAACGCTTGAACGTATTTTTGCTGTATATTGAAAGTACGGTACTCATAGCCCCTCCTTCATCAACAACAAGGAACCCTTTTCCCCATCTTACCATAGATGATTTTAAAAATCAATTAAGTTTTGACACAGAAAAAAC
>CAZPGD010000176.1:0-4102 GCA_964585865.1 uncultured Hungatella sp.
AAGCGGCCCCGGCGCGGGAGGACAGGCAAAAACGGCAGGGAGAAGGAACGCATGATTATCCGGAGCACACGCGTCTGGCTGGCCGGCCAGTTTACGGCCGCGCAGCTGGAAATACAGGGAGAGCGTATCGGGGCGGTCCGCGCCTACGGCGCGGAAAAGGCGGATATCGATTACGGGAACAAACGGATCGTGCCGGGATTTCTCGATATTCATACGCACGGCGCGTACGGGTTCGATACCAACGACGGCGAGCCGGAAGGGCTGCGCCGGTGGGCGCGCCGCGTCCCGGAAGAAGGGGTAACGGCGTTTCTTCCCACTACCGTGACCCAGACGCCGGAAGTCCTCACGAACGCGGTGAAAAATGTGGCGTACGTGGCGGAAAACGGGTATGAGGGCGCGGAAATTCTGGGGATCCATCTGGAAGGACCGTATCTGGACGGGAAGTACAGGGGCGCCCAGCCGGCGGAGGCCATCGCCGTGCCGTCGGCGGAGGAATTTAAAAAGTACCAGGAAGCCGCCGGCGGCCGGATCCGCCGGATTACGCTGGCGCCGGAACATGACCGGGATTTTGCCCTGACCCGCTACTGCAGCGCGCACGGGGTCGTGGTCAGCATGGGACATTCGGGGGCATCCTACGAGCAGGCCCTGCTCTGCGCGGCCAACGGGGCCACATCCGTGACACATGTTTACAACGGCATGGCCGGTTTTCACCACCGGCAGCCCGGCCTTGCCGGAGCGGCGCTCCGGCTGCGCGGTCTCTACGGCGAAGTGATCTGCGACGGCCGGCACGTCCATCCGGCCGTGCTGCATACCTTTTTTGCCGCCCAGGGGGACGGTTTCGCGGTAATGGTTACGGATTCCCTGCGGGCCAAGTACTGTCCCGCGGGCGGCGGATACGAACTGGGCGGACACGCGGTGGAAATCCGCGGCGACGGACTGGCGTATCTGGAAGGCACGGACACCATCGCGGGGAGCACCCTGCGGATGAACCGGGGGCTGCGGCTGCTGGTCGAGGAGGCCATGGTGCCCTTCGAGGCGGCTCTCAATTCCTGCACCGTTCATCCGGCCCGCTGCATGGGGGAGGACAGCCGGAAAGGGAAACTTGCCGCCGGTTACGACGCGGACATTGTCGTGCTGGACGACGATTATGAAGTGTGCCAGACGTACTGCAGAGGGCGCGCGATGCTGTGAAGGACGAAGGCGGCGCGCGGCGCCGCGAAGGGCAGGAAGGCGGCGCGCAATGCCGTGAAAGGCGAAAGCGGCGCATGGCACCGAGAAGAGCAAAAAGCGGCGCGCGCCGCCGTGAACCGGCGCCGTTCAGTCCGCCGGCCCGGGCCGGAACGGTCAGCCTTCCCTCAGGTTTTTCCGGTATTTAAGCGGCGTCATGCCGGCGTAGTGCTTGAACACCCGCTCATAATAGGTCAGGTTCTCGAATCCCAGTTCCTCCGCGATCTCCGTGACGGAGAGATCGCTGTGCTGCAGAAGCTGCCGGGATTTTTTGATGCGGCTGATGTTTTTATACTCGTTGACCGTGAAGCCGGTCACTTCCTTAAAAATGCGGCTGAGATAGGACTTGCTGATGAAAAAGCGCTTTGCCAGTTCCTCCAGACTTTCCCCGGTCTCCGGGTGAGAAGTCAGGTAATCGGCCACTTCATGGACTTTCTGGTGTTTCCACGTCTGCGCGGTTTGCGGTTCCTTCCTGGGGATGTCCGGCGTGCGCAGCCGTGCCAGGTTCAGCAGGAGCAGCGTCAGTTCCAGCCGCACCGCCGCGGTATATTGCCACTGCCGTCTCCGCAGTTCTTCCTCAAACCGCAGAAACGCCCCTTCCATCGCTTCCCGCTGATGTTTCATCAGCGAAAAGATCCGCACGTCGCCGCCGAACAGTTCCTCGATGCTGCCCAGACCGCAGCTTTTGAGGAAAGGATTAATCAGGTCCCCGCTGATCTGCAGAAGCAGGCGGTTGTTGCGCGCCATGCCCGCCTGACTGGTCTTGTGGATATGGTTCGGTCCGATCAGCACGACGTCGCCCGCCCGGATCAGGTACGTGTCATTGTCCACAAAATAATACCGTTCGCCTTCCACCAGATAATACAGCTCATAGGTGGAATGGAAATGCCTTGTCACCATGGAATAACCGGCGTCCCGGATGATCTGCTCCACCAGCAGGCCGTCCATTTCGCTTCTGAATACCACCTGTTCCATCACGCCGCCCCCCGCGTCTTTCATTCTTCCGGCCCGTCCGCCGTTTTCGTAGCCTAAAATACGAAAAAAGAAATATTATGCCCGATTCTATAAGATTATTATACTATCCCGTAGTATGATATGTCCAGAAAGAAATGCTGCATACAGCAAAATACAAGGAGGATCCTGCTATCATGAAATACGCGGACAACAAAGTAACCGATCTGCAGATCGCCTATATCGGCGGCGGCTCCCGGGGATGGGCGTGGACATTTATGACCGATCTGTCCATGGACAGTTCCATCAGCGGAACGATCCGCCTCTACGATATCGACGAGCAGGCCGCGAGGAACAATGAAATCATCGGCAATCATCTCTCCGGCCGTCCCGAGGCCGTCGGCAAATGGGTCTATAAGACCGTTCCGTCCTTAAAGGACGCTCTGAGCGGCGCCGATTTCGTCGTCATTTCCATCCTTCCCGGAACGTTCGACGAGATGGAATCCGACGTGCACCTGCCGGAGAGACTGGGCATCTACCAGTCCGTGGGCGATACGGCGGGGCCCGGCGGCATCATCCGCGCCCTGCGCACGATCCCCATGTTCGTGGAGATCGCCCGGGCGATCAAAGAGTACGCGCCCGATGCCTGGGTCATTAACTACACCAATCCCATGTCCCTGTGCGTAAAGACGCTGTACCACGTATTTCCGCAGATCAAGGCGTTCGGCTGCTGCCATGAGGTTTTCGGGACACAGAAGGTTCTGAAGGGAATCTGCGAAAAAACGTTCGGAATCGAGAATATCGACCGCCGCGAGATCGTGGTCAACGTGCTGGGCATCAATCATTTCACATGGTTCGATCAGGCGTCCTATAAGGGCATCGACCTGTTCCCGGTCTACCGGGATTATATACGCAAGAACTATGAGAAGGGCTACGAGGAAACGGACAACAACTGGATGAACAGTACGTTCAGCTGCGCCCACCGCGTGAAATTCGATCTCTTCAACCGTTTCGGCCTCATCGCCGCCGCCGGCGACCGCCATCTGGCGGAATTTATGCCCGGCGAAGAGTACTTAAAGGATCCGGAGACCGTGGCCGGCTGGAAATTCAGCCTGACCCCCGTCTCCTGGAGAAAAGAGGATCTGAAGCGCCGCCTGGCGCGCAGCGCCCGTCTGGTCAGCGGCGAGGAGGAGATTGCCTTAAAGCCCACGGGCGAGGAAGGGATTCTGCTGATCCGCGCCCTCTGCGGCCTTGACCGGGTGATCAGCAACGTGAATATCCCCAACAGCGCCCTGCAGATCCCGAACCTGCCCGCGTCCGCCGTGGTTGAGACCAACGCCGTTTTCAGCCGCGATTCCATCAAGCCGCTGGTGGCCGGAGCGCTGCCGGAGAACGTGCGCGCCCTGATCCTGCCGCATGTGGAGAATCACGAAACGACGCTGCAGGCCGCGCTGACCTGCGACAGGGGACTGGTCTACAAGGCGTTTTTAAACGATCCGCTGGTAAAGGGCCGCGCCGGGGAGGAGGACGTGAAGAAACTGGCCGACGACATGATCGCGGGCACCATGCGCTATCTGCCGGACGGCTGGAAAGCCTGACGGGCGCCGCCGGAGGTTTGCCGTGATTTACGAGGCGGAGATCAACGGGATCAAAATCAGCGCGCGTTTCAGCGAGGAAAATATTTCGGGACTCTTCCTCCCGCTGCTTAAGCGGCTGGCGCGGCTGCGGGAGCGGAAGGGCAGGCGGATCCTGGCCTTTCTGGCGGCTCCGCCCGGGGCGGGAAAGACTACGCTCGCGAACTTCCTTCAGTATTTGTCGGAGCGGAACGACGGCTGCGAACCGGTCACGGCCGTCGGCATGGACGGATTTCACCGCCGTCAGGAATATCTGCTGACGCATACGACGGTCCGGGACGGAAACGAGA
>CAZPGD010000177.1:0-4096 GCA_964585865.1 uncultured Hungatella sp.
GGCATGGTCACAAAATACCGGCCTCCCCGGCCTCCGCGAGGATATGGCGCAGGATCCTTTGCGTGTCGTAATCGAAGTCCGGGAGATTCAGCCAGCGGACGTCCCGTTCGCGTTTGAACCAGGTGATCTGCCGCTTGGCGAAATGGCGGGTGCCGCGTTTGATGATGCGGACGGCCTCATCCAGCGTGTACTCGCCGTCCAGGTACGCCAGGATCTCCTTATAGCCAAGTCCCTGCATGGAAACCATCTCGCGGGTGCAGCCCATGGCCGCCAGGCGGCGCACTTCCTCCACAAGCCCCCGCTCCATCATACGGTCCACGCGGCGGTCGATACGCTCATACAGGCTGGCGCGGTCGGTGGTCAGGACGTAATACAGGAAACGGTAGGGGGAAGTCCTGGCGCGCTGCCTTCTGTTATGCGCGGAAATGGGCTCTCCGGTCCGGCGGTAGAATTCGATGGCGCGGATCGTCCGTTTGATGTTATGGGCGTGGATGGCGCGGGCCGAGTCGGGATCGATTTCCGCCAGCATGGCGTGAAGGTATTCCGGCCCCTTAAGAGCGGCCAGACGCTCAAGTTCGCGGCGGAGCGCCTCGTCGCCGTCCTCCTCCGTGAAATCAATGTCATACAGAAGGGCCTGGATATAGAAACCGGTGCCCCCCGCCACAATGGGGACGCGGCCGCGGGCGGCGATCTCTTCCGCCGCTTTTTTGGCCATGGACTGAAAACGGACGACGTTGAACTCTTCCGTCGGTTCCAGCACATCGATCAGGTGATGGGGAACGCCGTCCATCTCTTCCTTTGTCGCCTTGGCGGAACCGATGTCCATGTGCCGGTAGACCTGCATGGAATCGGCGCTGATGATCTCCCCGCCGATGGTCTTTGCCAGCCGGACCGCCAAAGCGGTCTTTCCCACGGCGGTGGGGCCGGTGAGAATGAGCAGGGGGAGTCCGTTCATAGCACAATGGTCTCCAGATCGTCGGGAACATAGAGACCGCCGTGGAAATACCGCTTTCCTTCTTCCGTGTAAAGCCGTTTCCGTTCGCGGATATTCTGATCTTCCGTGTGGTAGAGGATCAGGTTCTTAACGCCCAGGCGTTCCGCCGTTTCGCAGGCGTCCCGGACGGTGGAATGATTCTTTTTGTAGGGTTCAAAGACGTCCCTCTGCGAATAGAGGCAGAAGGCTTCGTGCAGCAGCCAGTCGCTGTCCTTCGCGTACTCCTCTTCCTGATCGCAGTAGGGCTCATCCCCGCAGCAAGTCAGCTTGCGGCTGTCCCCGTAGTACATGGTAAAGCCGTACTGCTTCGCCTTCGCGGACCGGATGTCGAACGCGCGGAAACGGTGCCCCATGGCATCAAACGTCCCGCCGTCCGAAAGAGTCACGAAGTGCAGCCGCTCCCCAATCAGGGGAAGCGTCTTTTTTTCGAGAACCATTTCCGCGATTTGCGTCAGGATGCCGATAACCTCGTCGTGCCCGTAGATCCAGGCTTCGCCGTCGTATTTGCCGCGGTACATGTTCTGGGTGATCAGACGGATCATCCAGATAATGCCCAGCAGATGGTCAATATGCTTGTGCGTCACGAAAATATGGCGCATCTGCTTCCAGTCATAGCCGGCGGCCTTCAGGCGCCGGAGAACCTCATTGCCGCCCCCGCCGTCGACCATCAGGTACTGCCCGCCGTCCTCGAGGACGAAACAGGTGTTATAGCACTCCGTGACCGCCGCGTTGCCGGTGCCAAGCAGTGTGATCTTCATCGTGAACCTCCCTTATGCCGCCGGCGGACGCGCCCGCGGCGGTTTTTCCCGTTCCGTCGGTTCGGACCATGTCAGCGGATTTTTTGCTCCGCCGGCGGATTTCGCGTCACCGCCGGTTTGGACCGTGTCAGTGGATTTCTCGCCGCGCCGCCGGTTCAGACCGTTCCGGCGGATTCTACAAATACCTGTCTTTGGGTCACGCCGCGGATGGCGTTTTCCGTATAGCCGTTTTTTGCGGCCCGGATCCGCAGATTCTCAAAGGTGAAATCGGAAAGCAGGTACTGCCGCTCATCCGCTTCCACATTGAAAAAGAGATCGCAGCCGCAGCGGCAGTTCCGCATCGTGACATGATCCGCCCGGGACGGCGGGAACTCCGTCCGGCCCTTCCGGTCAAAAAACTGCGTCCACGGCTTTACGGTCAGGAAATTGACGATTGTCCCCTCCGCCCCGTCGACCAGAATATATTCGTAGTGCTGGGGCGTGTCCGGACGCATCTTCAGCCACAGGAGATTATTTGCGGACGAGACGCGGATCCGCCGGAGGATGATATTGCGGTTACGGATCGATTCCGAGCCGCAGGTCAGGCAGCTGTGGCAGAAACCGTAAACGCAGTCCTCGATAATAACGCGCTCATTGGGTCCGTTATTCGGGTCCGTATCCGCCCAGGGGCCTTTGCCGCCTTTCAGCGCGACCGCGTCGTCGTTGACTTCCATGTAACAGTTTTTGATCAGCACATCCGTGCAGGCATCGATATCCACCGCGTCGGTGCTGGGCGCCTTCACCGGCTCCGCCGGCGACCAGATGCGGCAGTTCAGGAATTTCACATGGTTGCAGCGGTAAAGATGGTTCGTCCAAAAATGCGAATTCATCAGGCTCAGGCCGGCCACCAGCACGTTCCGGCTGTTCGCGATAAAGACCAGCCGGGGACGCTGTTCGTCCTTGTTCGTGCAGGCCGGGTTCCACTCCCGCCTGAGCCAGAAGGCGCGCCAGGAGCGCAGGCCGTTGCCGTCGATCGTGCCCGGGCCCCACATCGTAAATCCGTCCAGCCCGTCCGCGTTGATCAGCGCCGCGAAATACGTGCAGGTCTCCCCTTCGATGCGGGTTTTCATCAGCGCGTAATCGGAAATGTCGTCGCTGCCCTTTAAAACGCCTCCTTCGGACACATAGAGGTGGACGCCCTGCTTAAAAAAGAGCGATCCGGTCCGGTAAGTGCCTTTCGGCACCACCAGGACGCCGCCTCCGTCCGCGTGGATCGTATCGATCAGATTCTGGATCCGTTCGGTGTACAGCCTGCCGTCGTCCGAAATGCCGTAGTCCGTCAGCACGTACTGCCTTCCCATTTCCCGCGGTTCCGGTACGCGCAGATCGCGGAACCAGTCGCCGATAACCGTTTTCCCGTCGGGAAAATACTCCCGTTCCATATGCTTTCCATCCCCTTTCTTTTGACAAGGCAAAACCCGGATGTTCCCGGCGTTTCTACACGATTCGCTTAAACTTCTTTTCCAGTTCCCTTTTGCTCATGGAGAGGATCGTCGGGCGTCCGTGCGGGCAGGCGTAGGGATTATTAAGCCCCAGAAGCTCGTCGATCAAAAGATCGGCTTCCGCGGGGGACATCCGGTGATTGCCCTTTATCGCCGCCTTGCAGGACATCGAAGCGACCCGCTCGTATATCAGATCCGGACCGCCCTTTTGGATATCGTCGGAAAGCCCGTCCAGCATTTCCAGCAGCAGATCCTTCCTCGCGATGGAAAAAAGATTGTCCGGAACGGCGCGGACCGCGTAGTCCTTATCGCCGAAGGGTTCGATCTCGAAGCCGATTTCCGTGAAACAGTCCCGGTATTTCTCCAACAGCACCTGCTCTTCCCCGCCGAGCGTCAGGATGATGGGCGGGTCAACCATCTGGGAAGTGTACTCCCGGCTCTTTAACGTTTTCATGGTCCGCTCGTAGAGGACTTTCTCGTGGGCCGCGTGCTGATCGATGATAAAGAGACGGTCGTCGAACTCCACCAGCCAGTAGGTGTCAAAAAGCTGGCCGATCAGTTTGTGGCGGCTGCGGCTGGCCGGATCGAGAAGTTTCTCCCCGAAAAAATCCGTCTGGCCGGGCGCTCCGCCTTTGTCCGCCCCGGGCCGCGAACCCGCGCCGGTTCCGTCCCGCGGGGGCGTCCCGCCGTACCGCGTCTGCTTTTCCGCGATATTCCCTCCCGCGATGCGGTCGTCATATTCGTAGGTGACGCTTGTATCTGCCCGCCCGCATCCGCCCGAATTCTGTGCATCGGCATTTCCCTGTGCCCGCCCGGTAGCCTGTTGTACTTCTTCGGCTCGACATGTCTCCTCGGGGTTCCCC
>CAZPGD010000178.1:0-4065 GCA_964585865.1 uncultured Hungatella sp.
AGCTGCGGATCTTTACCCTAGAGACCAAAAACAGTACCTATCAGATGAAGGCGGACGGTTACGGGTTTTTGCTCCACCTGTATTACGGGCGAAAAACATCCGGCAATATGGATTATCTGCTGACCTATTATGACCGCGGTTTCTCCCCCAATCCCTGCGACGCGGGGGAAAACCGGGCGTACTCGCTGGACGTGCTTCCCCAGGAATATCCGGTATGGGGCGACGGGGATTACCGCTCCGTCTGTCTGTCGGTGCGCCAGGCGGACGGGAGTTACGGGTGCGATCTGCGCTATGAGTCCCATGAAATTGAGGAGGGAAAATATTCTCTTCCGGGCCTTCCCGCCGTTTACGCGGACGGGGAAGAGGCGCAGACTTTAAAGATCCATCTGCGGGATGAAAAAAGCGGCATGAAGGTGACGCTCCTTTACGGCGTTTTGCCGGAGCGGGACGCCATTACCCGGGCGGTGGAGATCACGGGCGGGACCAAGACCGTGGAACTTCTGCGCGTTTCCAGCGCCTGTATTGATTTTGTGACGGGAGAATTTGACTGGATTTCTTTCTATGGCGGACATGCCAGGGAGCGGACGGTCCAGAGGGCAAGGGTGCTGCACGGGCTGCAGTCCGTGGGCAGCCGCCGGGGGACGTCCAGTCACCAGTACAATCCGTTCCTGATCCTGGCGCGGCCGGAGACCACGGAAGAATGGGGCAGCTGCTACGGTATGTCTCTGGTTTACAGCGGCGGTTTTCTGGGCGCGGCGGAGAGGGATCAGTTCGACCAGACCCGTTTCCTCATCGGGCTTTCGGACGATTCGTTCTGTTATGAGCTGGGACCGGGAGAGCGTTTCCGCGCGCCGGAAGCGGTAATGATTTACAGCGGGGAGGGCCTGGGGGAATTGTCCCGCCGCTACCACCGCCTGTACCGGCGCAATCTGTGCCGCGGGAAATACAAGACGGCCCCGCGCCCCGTGCTGCTGAACAACTGGGAGGCAACGTATTTTCATTTTACGGGGGAAAAGATCGTGGAAATCGCCAGAGAGGCGAAGGAATTGGGCGTGGAGATGCTGGTTCTGGACGACGGGTGGTTCGGCAAGCGGGATTCGGACCGGTCGGGACTGGGCGACTGGAAGGTGAATGAGCGCAAACTCGGCGGAAGTCTGGCCTCCCTTGTGGAGCGGATCAACGCGATCGGCCTGAAATTCGGACTGTGGATGGAACCGGAAATGGTGTCGGAGGACAGCGATCTGTACCGTGAGCACCCGGACTGGGCGCTGCGGGTCCCCGGGCGGGGGCCGCTGCGCAGCCGCGGCCAGCTGGTGCTGGATTTTTCCAGACCGGAGGTGGTGGACGCCATTTACGAACAGGTCGCGGCCGTTCTGCGCAGCGCCAATATCGAATATGTCAAATGGGATATGAACCGGAGCATCAGCGACGCCTATTCCCCGGCGCTTGAAAAGGAGCGCCAGGGCGAGGTGCTGTACCGCTATATGCTGGGTCTGTATGATTTTCTGGAGCGGATCCACGTGAATTTTCCGGATATCCTGTTAGAGGGATGCAGCGGCGGGGGCGGGCGTTTCGACGCGGGGATGCTCTATTACGAGCCGCAGATCTGGTGCAGCGACAACTCGGACGCCATCGACCGGATCCGGATCCAGTACGGGACGTCTTTCGGGTACCCGGTCTCGTCCATGGGCGCCCATGTGTCGGCGTCGCCGAATCACCAGACGGGACGGGTCACGCCGCTGCGTACGAGAGGCGTGGTGGCCATGTCGGGGAGTTTCGGCTATGAACTGGATCCGGGGAAACTTACGGAGGAAGAAAAGGATCTGGTCAAGTCCCAGATTGCCGCTTTCCGCCGCTATCGCGGATTGATCCACGACGGGGATTATTACCGCCTGACCGATCCGCAGGAGCGGCAGGATATCGCCGCCTGGCAGTTTGTCAGCCCGGATAAGTCGGAGACGCTTCTGAACGCCGTGAAGCTGACCGCGCGCGGGAACACGGCGGTTCCCTATGTGCGGGCGGCGGGGCTTGACCCGGAGCGGACATACGCGGATCCGGAGAGCGGCAGGAGATACAGCGGCGCGGGCCTGATGGAGGCGGGCCTCCCGCTTCCTTTGGAGAAGGGGGAGTACCTGGCGTATCAGATTTATCTGCGCGCGGAGGAAGCGGTTGACGGCTGACGGCGCCGGGATATGGCAGGGAAGCACCCGGCGCACCGGATATGCCCGCGGCCGGGGAAGCGGTTGACGGCCGCGGTGCCGGGATTCTGTCATGTGCGCGCTTTGCGCGGGGCCGCGCCCGCCAGGGACGGGCCGCGGAGCCGTATTTTGACATTGCAGCGGAAAGAAGTGGAAGTATGCGTTCGGACGCGGCGGTATTTGAGAAAAGGTTCGCCAGACATTATGACGAATTGAAATGGCTCTATATGGAACTTTATGACGACGAAGAGCGGTTCGGGGAACTGTGCGGCCGGCTGCGCGCGTTTTACGATCGGCGCGGGTCCGCTCTGAAGGAATCGGATCTGCGGCGGGAGGCGAACCCGGAATGGTTCAAAAGCGGCGGCCTTTTGGGCATGATGATGTACGCGGACCGGTTCGCGGGAAATCTGAAGGGCGTGGCGGAACATCTGGACTACATAAAATCCTGCGGCGTTAATTATCTGCACCTGATGCCGCTGATGGAATCTCCCGCCGGACGGTCCGACGGCGGCTACGCGGTGGCGGATTTCCGGAACGTGCGGAAGGAACTGGGGACGACGGCGGATCTGGAGGCGCTGGCGGACCGGTGCCGCGGGATGGGGATCAGTCTTTGCCTGGATCTCGTCATGAACCATACGTCGGAAGAACATGAATGGGCGAAAAGAGCGAGGGCCGGCGAGAAGGAATACCAGGATATGTATTTTTTCTACGACAGCTGGGAGACGCCGATGGCATTTGAACGGACGGTTCCCCAGGTATTCCCCGCCACGGCCCCGGGAAATTTCACCTGGCTCCCCGATGTGAAGAAGCACGTCATGACGACGTTTTATCCCTACCAGTGGGACTTAAACTACGGCAATCCGGCGGTATTTAACGAGATGATGTACAATTATCTCTTCCTGGCCAATCTGGGAACCGACGTGATCCGCCTGGACGCGGTGCCCTATATCTGGAAACAGATCGGGACCAGCTGCCGCAATCTGCCCCGGGTCCATACGCTGCTGCGCATGATGCGCATGATCGGGGAAATCGTCTGCCCCGGAACGCTGCTGCTTGGCGAAACGGTCATGGAGCCGGAGAAAGCGGCGCCCTATTTCGGAACGGCGGAGAAACCGGAATGTCATATACTTTGCAATGGGACCGCCATGGCGACGGTCTGGCACACGGTCGCGACGCAGGATACGCGGCTGCTGCGAAGGCATTTGAAAACGGTTTACGGTCTGCCGGAGAAGGGCACGTTTTTGAATTATCTGAGGTGCCAGGACGACGTCAGCTGGGGACTGGATTATGACGCGCTGGCGCGGTGGGGAATGATGCAGGCCCCGCACAAACAGTTCTTGAACGATTTCTTTACGGGGGTGATTCCCGACAGCTTCAGCCGCGGGGAATTGTACAACAACGATCCCATCACCCGGGACGCGCGGTTCTGCGGGACGACGGCTTCCATGTGCGGGATCGAGAAGGCCGGTTTCTGCGGGGACGACTACGGAATGGACCAGGCGGTGCGGCTGGATCTGATGCTGCACGCGTTTTTGCTGTTCCAGACGGGGATCCCCGTGATTTACAGCGGGGACGAACTCGGCCAGGTGAACGATTATACCTATAAGGAAGTGCCGGAAAAACGCATGGATTCCCGCTATATCCACCGCGGCGCCTTTTCGTGGGGTCTGGTCAAAAACATCGGGCGGGAAGGTACGGTGCAGCAGAGGCTGTTTGCGAAGCTGCGGCGGCTGGAAACGCTGCGGGCGGAACACGAGGCGTTTGGCGCCGGCGCGGACGTGGCGGCGGAGGATACGGGGGATGTTTCCCTGCTTCGGATCACGCGGAAAGGCAGGACGGAAACGATCACCGGCGTCTTTAATTTCAG
>CAZPGD010000179.1:0-4040 GCA_964585865.1 uncultured Hungatella sp.
CAGCACGTTATTTTTTTAATAACTCCTCAAATTCTTCCATCGTCATCAGCACTTTTCTGGGCTTCGTCCCTTCCTCGTCGCCTACGACCCCCGCGTCCGCCAGCTGGTCCATGATCCGGGCGGCGCGGTTAAATCCGATCTTAAACATCCGCTGCAGCATCCCGATGGAACCCTTCTCCTTCTCAATGAGGAACCGTCCCGCCTGCGCAAAATACTCGTCCCGCTCGCTGCGGCCGTCAGCCGCGCCGGGCGCGTCCGGCAGGGAAATCCGGTTCTGCGTTTCGGAACCGCCGCCGCTTTCCTGATACTGCCGGATCAGGAATTCCACCACCCGCGATACCTCCGAATCGGATACAAAGGCCCCTTGCACGCGCTGGGGCTTCGCCATCCCGGACGGGTAAAACAGCATGTCGCCCTTGCCCAGAAGCTTTTCCGCCCCCACCATATCGAGAATCGTCCGCGAGTCCACGCCGGAAGCCGTGGCAAACGCAATCCTCGACGGCACGTTGGCCTTAATCAGATGGATGCCCGCCGCACGCGCCAGCTGGGCCAGACGGCAGATAGAATCCTCGACCTCGCCGGGCGCCACCATCATCAGATCGGCCAGTTCGTCGATGATAATCACAATCTGCGGCAGTTTCTGAGGCTTGTTCTCGTCCTCGATATCCTTTATCGTCTCCACCTTCGCGTTATAGCCCTTCAGATCCCGGACATTGTATGCGGCGAATTTCTTATAACGGTCGTCCATTTCGGCTACCGCCCAGTTCAGCGCGCCGGACGCCTTTTTGGGATCCGTCACCACCGGGATCAGCAAATGCGGGATCCCGTTATAGCAGCTCAGTTCCACCACCTTCGGATCCACCATGATCAGCTTCACTTCCTCCGGATTTGCCTTGTAGAGAATGCTCATGATCAGGGTGTTAATGCAGACGGACTTGCCGGATCCGGTGGCCCCCGCGATCAGCAGGTGCGGCATTTTCGCGATGTCGGCCACCACCACCTGGCCGCCAATGTCCTTGCCCACGGCGAACGTCAGGCGGGAGGCATTGTTCCTGAACGCGTCCGATTCCAGAAGCTCGCGCAGATACACAATGTTATTCTCTTTGTTCGGCACCTCGATGCCGACGGCGGACTTCCCGGGGATCGGCGCCTCGATGCGGATGTCGGCCGCGGCCAGACTCAGCTTGATATCGTCCGCCAGACTTACGATCCGGCTGACCTTCACGCCCTGCTCCGGATGCAGTTCGTACCGGGTCACGGACGGACCGCAGCTGACGTTCGTCACCGTGACGCCCACGCCGAAATCCCGCAGCGTCTGCTGAAGCTTGATGGCCGTCTCCCGGTATTCCTGATCGGAATGGGCGTTCCGGGCGGGAACGGGCCGGGTCAGCAGGCTGACGGGCGGAAACTCATATTCCTTTTTGACGGCGGGATCCCCCGTCCGGCCGCCGTCCGGCTGCCCGGCCGCCGCGTCCCGCGGACGGGTACCGACCGGCGATCCGCCCGTGTACGCGCCGCCCGCACGGAAGCGGGCATCTCCGCTCCGGGCGTCTCCGTTTCCGGCGTTCCCGTTCCGGGTCCCTTGCTCGTCCGGTTCATCCGTATATGTGCCGTCCGCACGGAAGCGGCCGTAGCCGCCTTGGACATCCCGACTCCGGACGTCTCCGTTTCCGGCGTTCCCGTTCCGGGTCCCTTGCTCGTCCGGTTCATCCGTATATGTGCCGTCCGCACGGAAACGCCCGTACCCGCCTCGGGCATCTCCGCTCCGGGCGTCTCCGCTCTGCACTTTCCCGTCTGACGGGCCGGCTGCGCCGGCACCGCCGTCAGGGAACTCGCCGCCAGACGTTTCGCCGCCGGGCATCTCACCGCCGGGTACCTCTTCCCGAGGCGAATCGCCCCCGTACAGCCATTCATAAAAATCACTCGTGGAATCGGACGTTTCACCGGGCCGGCCGCCTTCGCCGCCGTTTCCGGAAACGCCGTACCGCCCGTCCGCGCCGTCTTCCTCTTCCGGAGCCGGACGGAACGTTCCGCCTTCCTCTTCCGGAGCCGGACGGAACGTTCCGCCGTCTCCGTCTTCCCCGCGGTCCTCACCGGAAACTTCCGTCCAATCCTCCTCTTCCCGGCCCGAAGGGAATGCGGATCCGCCTCTCTCCGAAGCAGCCGCGTCCTGCCACGGTTCCGGGAAACGCCGAAGGCTGTCATCCGCCACAAATCGGCCATCCGTTTCCGAATCCGGACCCTGCGTATCCGCGTCCACAAGACCCGGTCCGAATCCCGATACGGGTTCCGTTCGCTTCCGGGTATTCCGTCCGCCGCCGTCTAACTGCGCGGAAACGCTTCCCTCTCCCGTTTCCTCCGTCCCGCGGCGCACCGGGCGGTTCCCGGCCGGAACCGCGCGGCGCCGGTACTCCTCTTCCCCGACACGGCCGAGACGGGTCGCCCCGCCGTCCTCCTCACGATCATCCGGAATGATACTTCCGTCGTCCTCATATCCGTCGTCTGCGTATCTGCCGTTCCCATATCCATCGTCACGGTATCCGCCGGCCGCGTATTCGTCGTCCCGGTACATGCCGTCTTCATTTCCGCCATCTGTGTATCTGCCGTTCGAGTACTTGCCGTCCCCAAATCTGTCATTCCCGTACCCGCTGTCCCTGTACCCGTTATCCGCGTATCTGCCGGCCGCGTATCCGTCGTCCCGGTACACGCCGTTCCCGTTTCCGCCGTCTGCGTATCCGCCGTTCGCATACCCGCTGTCCCCGTACCCGTTATCCGCGTGTCTGCCGGCCGCGTACCCGTCGTCCGCATTTCCGCTGTCCACGTATCCGCGGTCCTCGAACCCGTTACCCGCGTATCTGCCGGCCGCGTACCCGTCGTCCGTATTTCCGCCGTCCCGGTACGTACCGCGTTCCGCCCCGGCATATGTCTCTCCGGATCCGGCCCGCCCGTATCCGCCGTTCCCATAGACGGCCGCACGGGCGTCACGCGGCCCGCGGCCCGTCTCTCCGGAATCACGCTCCGCATAATCCGGCTCCTCCGCGCCGGTTCCGCCAAAGCCGTTATCCGACTGCTCTTCCTCATTTCCGGCACCTTCCTCGTCGCCGACCGCCGAAAGTCCGCGCGGGGGTGTCGCGGGCGCGTCAATCCGGGTGGAATTCAGGTTCACGCCCCGTACCTTTTGATCCTCCCGCAGCCTCTTGCGCTCCTCTTTTCGCTCCTCGCGGACAACGCGTCTGCGGTCGGCGTCCTCTTTAGCATACTGATAGGCTTTCCCGCTGCTCCGTTTCACCAGCGACACAACCGATTTCTCCGTAATGCAGACGATACTGATCACAAGGGCGGCCAGCAGGACCAGATAAACGCCGATTTTACCCAGAACGGAGCCGATTCCCATGACAAGAATACCGCCCAGCGCGCCGCCGCCTCTCCCGCTTCCGGCACAGCGGAGATAAACTTCCGAAATCTTCTGCCCTTCCGTCAATCCGGCCCCGAACAGCATCTCAAAAAGGCCGCAGAGCGCCAGGATCCCCGCGATCACGGCCGCTGTCTTCACTTTCGCCAGCAGACTGCCCCTGTTCGCCATGACGAAGCATGTCCCCGCGAACAGAAAGATCGGGAACGCGAAACCGATGGTGCCGAATACCCCCAGCTGCACCGACCGCAGCACATCTCCCAGTTTTCCGCAAAGATGAAAATTGCTCAGAAACAGAAGCACCGCCAGAACAAACGATACGATGATCGCTACCTCGGACGGAATGAAACTTTCTTCCTCATATTCCTGACGGCCTCTCGCGGAAGCGTTATTGGTCTTCTTCGCGCTTCCCGCGCTTTTCCCCTTCGCGTTCCTGCCCGCGGAACTTTTGCCGCCCGCGGTTTTCCCTTTCGTATTTTTACTTCCCGTATTTTTCCCGCCGCCTGTCCTACCAGCCACGATCCGCCAGCCTCCTTCTCCTTACCCGTTACCTGGCACCATTTGACTCTAATGATGTCGGGGCGGGTCGTAAAGTCTTTCATCCACCGGCATGTAAACATGCCGTGGA
>CAZPGD010000180.1:0-4035 GCA_964585865.1 uncultured Hungatella sp.
CTTCCTGGTCCCAAACCAGGCGCTCTAGCCAAACTGAGCCACACCCCGGTATGTGAAAAATCCTGTACAATCCCTCATCGCGCGGCTTTTCTCTCCCGCGACGCAGAAGTTATTATATACGAACCGTCTTTTCTTGTCAACTGTTTTTTGAACATTCGCCGCCTGATCGCCGCTTAAAACCGCTTAATCGCCGCTTTTCACCAGCCTTCCCTCTCTCGCTTCCGCACAAAAACTGTATTCGTTTGTTCACTTCCGTTTCTTCACTTCCGGCCATGCGCCGCCAACCTTCCGCGCCCCGCCCGCTACAAATACATCTGCCGGTACGTCAGATCGCCCTTTTTATCCACCGAAACCAGCATATAGGACGGCCGGCGCCCCTCCTGCCGCGGGTAGGAAATGCTTCCGGGATTCAAAAGCGTCACGCCCCCGATCACATTCAGATAAGGCTTGTGGGTATGCCCGAACATGGCAACGTCGCAGTCCCGGCTCCTGGCCTCGTCCGCCAGTCCCTCCGGCCCTATGGACACCCCGTAATAATGCCCGTGCGTGATCAGGACGCGGTGGCGGCCTATGATGATTTCCCGCTCCTTATCCAGCGCGGAGAAGAAATCATTATTCCCCTGCACCATTTCCATGCGGCATTCCGGGTTGACCCAGTCGGGAATAAACATCTCGCTTCCCTCCAGATCCCCCAGATGGATCAGCATATCCAGCGGTTTCTGCTGATCGATCACCATCCGCAGATTTTCATCCCTGCGATGCGTGTCGCTGACCACCAGTATTTTCATCCGCCCGCCTCCCGGGGCAGGCTCCTCAGAAGCCGCTCCATCGCGCGCAGCGCTTTCCCCCGGTGGCTGATCCGGTTCTTCTCCTCCGCCGGAAGCTGCGCGGACGTCATGCCGTACTCCGGAAGATAAAATATGGGATCATAGCCGAAACCGCCGTCTCCCGCCGGTTCATGGGCAATCATTCCCTCAACCGTCCCTTCCGTATGGAGCGTCCGCCCGTCCGGAAGCACCGCCGCAATCGCGCAGACGAAACGCGCCGTCCGCTCTTCCTCCGCGGTGCCGGCCAGACGGTCAAGAATCACCCGGTTCTTCACATCATAGGAAGTATTCTCCCCCAGATAACGGGCCGAATAGATCCCCGGTTCTCCGCCCAGATAGTCGATGACCAGCCCCGAATCATCTGCCAGCACGATCTGTCCCGTCTGCCGCCAGACAGCCCTGGCCTTGATTTCCGCGTTCTCCGCAAACGTAGTCCCGTCCTCGATGATTTCTGCCGTAACCCCCGCGTCTTTCATGGACAGGAGTTCCGCCCCCAGACTCCCCAAAATCATGCCAAATTCCCGCATTTTCCCGGCATTTCCGGTCGCGACGATGATCCTTTGCTTCATAAAAATATACTGCCCCTCTTTTGCTCCGCCGTTTTGCGCGCGGGCGGCTTCGGTCCGATATACTGGTAAAAATACGTCTTGATCATGCCGTTGTAAATCTTCCGGTTCTTATCCGCCTTGCGCCCTATATAACGCTCCGCGTCCCCGTAGGCCGTAATGATATAGGCGGACCAGGCATCGAGGCTCCGGAAACGCTCGCCCAGTTCCTGATAGAGTTCCGGAAGTTGCTCCCTGTCCTCGATACGCTCCCCGTAAGGCGGATTCGTGATCAGGAACCCGTATTTCTTCGGATGGCTCAGCGCGCTCAGCGGTCTCTGCTGAAAATGGATCAGCGTTCCCACACCCGCCCGCTCCGCGTTCGCTCTGGCGGCCCGGATCACCTCACCGTCGATATCGTATCCCTGGATATCCGTATTCACCGAAAGATCGACCATTCCGGCGGCCTCTTCCATCACGTCGTTCCATTGTTTCCGGGGAATCAGATTGTCCCATTTCTCCGCCAGGAACGAACGGTTCATGCCGGGGGCCCGTTTCGCCGCCATCATCGCCGCTTCAATGGGAAATGTCCCGCTTCCGCAGAACGGATCCACGAGAATGCGGTCCCCTTTCCACGGCGTCAGCAGGATCAGCGCCGCGGCCAGCGTCTCCGAAATCGGCGCGGCGCCGGCCCGGGTCCGGTACCCGCGCTTATGCAGGGACTCGCCCGTCGTATCGATGCCGATTGTTACCGTGTCCTTATGCAGAAAGACTCGCAGCGGATAACTGTTTCCCGTCTCCGGGAGCGTCGAGACCCCGTACCCGGCCTTCATCCGCTCCACCATGGCCTTTTTCACGATTCGCTGAATATCCGAAGGGCTGAACAGCCTGCTGCTGACGGAAGAAGCCTTCGCCGCCCAGAACCTGCCGTCGCGGGGGATCCATTCCTCCCAGGGGATGGCCCTGGTCCGCTCAAACAGTTCGTCAAATGTCTCCGCCCGGAAACTCCCCGCCTTGATCAGCACGCGCTCCGCCGTTCTTAAAAATACGTTGGCGCGGCAGACAGCCTCCGCGTCCCCGGTAAATGTCACCCTGCCGTCCTCGACCCCCGATATCTCATAGCCCAGATCCAGGATTTCCCGTTTCAGCACCGATTCCAGACCGAAATGGCAGGGCGCGATAATCTCAAATGTCTTTTTCACGAATAATCCTTTCCGCGGGCCGCCGGTACTTCGTCCCGTAACCGGCCGCGCCTTTCTCCCGGTTTTCTCCGGCCCTGGCTCTTCGAACGCCGCCGGCTCTTTATCCCGTTTCATTTGCCTTCCGAACGTCTATATTTTAAGGCCACACGGTCCGTTCTGTCAACAGAAAAACCGCCCCACCCGTTCCGGTGAGACGGCTCCTGCTGCCATTTACGGAAATATTCTGTTTTACGCGCCGAACAGATCCGCGATACGGATGGGCGTCCTGTAATTCCAGTCCGAAATCTTCACTCCCGTTTTATAGGTGGAGGCGTGGACAACCTGCCCGTCCCCTATGTACATCGCCACATGATTGACCCGGCCGCCTTTCCCGTAAAATATCAGATCGCCCGGCTGTATCTGATCCGCGCTCACGGTGATCCCCTGGCCGGCCTGGGAAGCGGAACTGCGGGGTAGGGAAATTCCGACCGCGTGTTCCATGACATAGCGGATGAAACCGGAACAATCCACGCCGCTGTGCGGGTCCGTCCCCCCGTCCGCGTATCTGCAGCCAAGAAACTGCAAAGCGTAATCGACGGCCTGCCGGCGGCGGACGTTCTCTTCTTCCTCGCGGATCTGCGCCTGCACCGTCTCGTCCTGGCGGATCCGGGACGCCTCCTCGCCCTCGAGGATCGTCACCTGCTCGGCAGATATATAGCCCACGCCCTCTCCGACGGTGATTTCCATCCAGCCGCCGCCCTCATCCCCCACGATGTCAAACGTCTCGCCGGGCAGCGCCGTTTTCAATATATCATAGGAATCCATGGAAACGTAGATGTCCGCGCCGCCTTCCGAAACCTGCACCGCGTAATCGCCCGGCTGCAGTCCCGGCCCCCACGCGATTTCCTCATAATCTGCCGCCAGAGCCGCCGCGGATACCGTAAGCGACGCAGCCGCGGCCAGCGCGGCCGTTCCGATTCCTCTCCCTATCAAACGCTTCCACATACTCATAATTCCCTTCCGTATTCACAATAATGATGGTGTTGTCGGGGAAGGTCGTAAAGTCCTTCGACCCTGGCATCATATATGTTACAAATTTGTTAACACATAGGGAATTATATTTCACATTTATTACTTTGTCAATAGAAAAAGACGCCAAAACTGTTACAAATCAGCTTTAGCGTCTTAAAATATCCGTTTGCCGTCATCGTCGGTTCGCGTTTCGGATCAGCACCACGACCAGCCATATCAGCGCTGCCGGAATCAGGATCGGCGCGAGAAACGTAAAGACTCCGCCCACAATACGCAGAACGGCAAACACGATCACCACAACCGCCAGCAGGACCAGCACTTTCACGTACCATTTGCTGAAATCGAGTCCGTGACCCTTCTGCTTATTCCCGCCCGTTTCCTGATAGCCGCCCCCCGTATCCGTAAAATCGCCCGCGTAACCGGAAGCGCGCTCGTACCCTTCGGCGCGGC
>CAZPGD010000181.1:0-4027 GCA_964585865.1 uncultured Hungatella sp.
CTGAAACTGTTTACGCTGAGCGGCAATTCCATACCGTCCTTTACGTCCTTCATCTCCCTTCTGGGGCCGTTCGTGGGACTGACGCTGGGAGTTGACGCCATAAACAGCGAGCGTTCGGAGGGAACGCTGAACCGGCTGATCTCCCAGCCCATTTACCGGGACGCGGTGATCAACGGGAAATTCCTTGCCGGCGCCACCGTGATCATGATTATGGTTTTCACCATGGGATTTTTCATCGGGGCCGTCGGCATCCTGGCAACGGGGATCCCGCCCTCCGCGGAAGAGATCGGCAGGGTGTTTGTATTTCTGGTGTTTACGGTGGTATACATCTGTTTCTGGCTGGCTCTGGCGATCCTGTTTTCCGTTGTGTGCCGCCACGCCGCCACCTCCGCCATGCTGGGGATCGGCCTGTGGATCTTTTTCGCCCTGTTTATGAGCCTGGTGGCCTCCATCGTTTCCGGTTTCCTGTATCCGATAAACGAGGCGGCTACGGTGGGGCAGGTGCTGAAGAATTATGAGTGCCAGACGGCGATCAACCGCCTGTCGCCCTATTATTTGTACAGCGAGGCCGTGTCTACGATCATGAACCCCAGTGTCCGTTCCACGAACCTGATCCTGCCTCAGCAGCTGTCGGGGGCCATTACGGGGTATCTGTCCCTGGGACAGAGCATATTGCTGGTATGGCCGCACATGACGGGGCTCCTGGCGCTGACCGCCGTGATTTTCGCGGGGTCTTACATCGGGTTCATGAGGAAAGAAGTGCGGAGCCGGTAAAAGCGCCGGGCCGCCCGGAAGTCCTTACCGGCAGCAGAAAGGAGGCGGCGCGCCGTGAGGATCCTCATTATAGACAGGGACCCGTATGTTTCCGATTACGCCCGGCAGACGTTCCATCAGGTCTGGCTTGACGTGGATGTCTGCGGCGATGAGGAGATCCGGTATTTTCATCTGGAAGACTATGAAGGGCTCGTGTGGTGTTCTTCCGGGGCCGATCCGCGTCTCGGGGAGTTCCTCAAAACGATCCGCGGCGGGCACTGCCAGCTTCCGATTCTTGTTTTGCTCCGGGAGGACCAGCAGGAAGAGCATGTCCGTTCCGAACTTCGCGCGAGGGCGCTGGAGCAGGGGGCGGATTACTGCATGACATTGCCCGCGGAGGAGAACGAGCTTCTGGCCGTGATGAAGGCGATGCTCCGCAGGCGGGGAGAACTGCTTCCCGAGCGCCTGACGGTGGGGGACATGACCCTGGATCAGGCGACGTTCATTCTTTCCGGACCGGAAGGCAGCGCGCAGCTGGGAAAGAGGGAATACGATGTGATCCGGATGCTGATGATCAACCGGGGGATCGTCGTGTCCAAGGAAACGCTGCTCCAGAAGGTTTGGGGAGAGAAGTCGGAAGCGGTCGATAATAACGTTGAAGTATATATTTCATTTTTGAGGAAAAAAATGGACGCGCTGGGGGTGCATGTGTCGATTATCACCATCAGGCGTCTGGGATACAAGCTGACAGCCGGAGATTCCGGGTAAGCCCGGGATCTCCGTATGTGCCGGCTGCGGGTCCGCGGCAAGGGGGCTGTTCTTTCCGGGCGGTTTCTCCTGCCGTTTTTCATGCCGTTCGGACAGTTCTTCCGGCTGCTTATTTCAGACCGTTTCGGACAGTTTCTCCCGCCGTTCCTTTCAGGCAGTTCCTCCTGTCGCTTATTTCATGCCGTTTCAGGCAGTTCCTCCTGTCGCTTATTTCATGCCGTTTTGGGCAGTTCTTTCTGCCGCTTTTTTTCACGGCAATGGAAATTTCGCGCGGTGTTTTCTACTGCGGATGATCTTTGGGACCCGGTTTTCCCCGTTTTTTCGGCGCCGGAGGCGAGTATTCGCTGTTATCCATGCGGAATTCCATGACATCCTCCACGGAGCAGTTGAGGATCGCGCACAGCGCACCGATGGTATGGGTCGAAACATATTGGTTTTTCTTTAAGCGGTTAATCTGCGCGGCGCTGAACCCGAAATACCGGATCAGCCGGTACTGCGTGATTTTCTTTTCTTTCATGGTCCGCCATAATGGATCGTAAAGTATCATGCTTTCACCTCTGTCAATATATTTAACCTTATTTTCCGGAATATGAGAAGTTACCATAAATGGATAATAGTAGAAAAACGGAAAAAACGGGGCGACCCGTCACATAAAGCGATATATTTTTTCCGGCCGGGCCGGCCGATCTGTTGAACGGGGCCGGAGAATTCTGCTTGACGCGGCGCGGAGAAACCGTGTATGATGGGGGAAGAAAAATGCGGGGTGAGGATTGCCATGAAGGAAAAGCTATATACCATTGAACTGCACGACGCGCTTTTGTCGGGGGACGAGTGCCCGTTCTGCTATCTGGAGCGGGATCTGGAACAGAAGGCCATCGAATTCGTACTGGGCTCCTCGTATATGGAAAGCGACACCCGGGACCAGACCGACCGGCAGGGTTTCTGCCGCCATCACATGAAGATGATGTATGATTACGGCAACAGTCTTGGGAATGCCTGGATCCTCAAAAGCCGTATGAAGCACATGCGGGAGGGGCTTAAAAAGGAAATGGCCGATTTTAAGGCGGAGCCGGCGTCGGTGCTGGACAAATGGAAGAAGAAGGAAGCGGGCACTTCCGTGGGGAACTGGATCCGCGGCGAGGAAAGTCACTGTTACGTCTGCCGGCGCGTGGACGAGACGTACCGCCGCGTGATCGATACGTTTCTCTACCAGGTAAAGCATGAGAAGGAATTTATGGAACTGGTGAAGCAGTCCAAAGGGTTCTGCATCCATCATTTCGCGGATCTGGTCGACGCCTGCGCCGCGGGACTGGGCAAAAAGGAGCAGGAACTCGTATTTCCGGTGCTTTTTGCGCAGATGAACCGGGAACTTGACCGGATCCAGGGGGATATCGACTGGCTGATCGAGAAATACGATTACCGGAACAAGGATGAGGACTGGAAGAACTCGCGGGACGCCGTTCAGCGCACCATGCAGAAGATCGTGGGCGGCCATCCGGCCGATCCGGTGTTCAAAAATCAGAAATAGCGATGGACGGGATCTGGAACCTGATGACGGCCGTATGCGCGGGCCTGTACCTGTGCGTACGTTCCGTCTATGAGCGGCACGTGTTTGAAACGGATACGTATGAACTGTATTCGGATAAATTGCGGACGGACAGGACGCTGGTATTTTTATCGGACCTTCACAATAACCGCTTCGGAAAGGGCCAGAGCCGCCTGCTGGCCGCGATTGCCGGGGAAAAACCGGACGCGGTTCTAATCGGCGGCGACATGATGGTGGTGAAGGAACGCGCGGAAATCGGCGAGGCGCTGTTCCTCGCGAAAAAGCTGGCGCGGCACTGGCCGGTCTATTACGGCAACGGCAATCACGAGATCCGGATGAACCGGGACCGGGGAAGGTACGGGGATATCTACGACCGCTATGTGAGGGAATTAAAAGAAGCCGGCGTTTGTTATCTGTCGAACGAAAGCGCGGATCTGGGGGACGATCTGCGGATCAGCGCCCTGGATCTGGAAAAATTCTGCTACCGGAAATTTCCCGGGGACCGTCTGGTGCCGGGGTACATCGAAAGACGGCTGGGGAAGAGCGCGAAGGACCGCTATCAGATCCTGCTGGTCCATTCGCCCAGGTACCAGGCGGATTACGCGCGTTGGGGGGCGGATCTGACGCTGTCCGGGCATTATCACGGCGGAACGGTGATCCTGCCGCGGCTGGGCGGACTGATGACGCCTCAGTATGAGTTTTTCAGCAGGCAGTGTTTCGGCCTGCTGGAAAAAGAGGGGAAAGCGATGATCGTCAGCCGGGGACTGGGGACCCATTCGATCAATGTCAGACTGAATAATCCCTCCCAGCTGGTGGTGGTGCGGCTGTATGCGGGAAGCGGGCCGGACGGTAAAACGGGCTGAACGGCAGACCGTACGAACGGCAAACCGGGCTGAACGGCGGACCGTACGAATGGTAGACCAGGTCGGGCGTGCCGGGTCGGATGGCAAGCCGGGCGGA